>JBAXFM010000059.1:0-21488 GCA_037139855.1 Bacteroidota bacterium | reverse complement strand
GTTACCTATGACACCGTGACCAACATACCGGGCGAAACCTCCAAATGCTGGATTACCCGAAATCTTGGTGCATCCCAACAACCCACAGCAGTCGATGACAACACGGAAGCCGCAGCTGGCTGGTACTGGCAATTTAACCGGCTGCAGGGATATAAGCATGATGGGACAACACTTACACCGGCTTGGACAACCTTTGTCATCTCCGAAAACAGTGACTGGGAACAGGTTAATGACCCATGCATAAATTTATTGGGTAGTCCATGGCGCATTCCCACCGATGTTGAATGGACTAACCTGGATGCAAGCGGGAACTGGACCAACTGGAATGGTCCCTGGAACTCAGGTTTACACATGCATGCTGCCGGGTTTCTGGAATTCTTCTATGGTTTACTGAATTTTCGAGGTGTAGGAGGCTTCTACTGGAGTAGTATGCGTTACGCCAACAATTATGGCTATAGCCTTAACTTCACCATTGACGCCAGTAGTATCATGAACACCTATCTCAAGGCTTACGGCTCCTCTCTGCGCTGCGTTCGGGACTGATCATTTAAGCTATTATATTTTGAAGGTTGTAATGAAGTTATTTTAATCGCAATGAAAAAATTTTTATGAAAATAATTGCAGCTATTTTAATTGCCTGCCTTGCTGCAGGATGTATATCGTATGCTCAGGTGGGAATCAACAGCGACAACAGCACACCCGACAACTCTGCGATGCTTGATGTAAAATCGGCGAACAGGGGCCTGCTGCCGCCCCGGATGACCTTTGAACAGCGCAATGCGATTTCAAGCCCCGCTAATGGTCTGCTTGTAGTTTGCACGAATTGTAATTCGGATGGAACGGATATATTGTCCATTTTTCTGGGCGGCGTGTGGCAAAACGTGACCGGAATTTGCGATACTCCTGTATCCCCTGCTGAAGGAATCCATGTTCAGTCAAATACGCAGATTATCTGGAACTGGAATACTGTGCCGATTGCCACGGGGTATGAATGGAGCCCGAGTGTTTTTCCTGCAAACATCGTGGCAACTAATACCTCAAATACTGAAATCGGACTGGCACAAGGACTCTGTTACACCCGATATGTCTGGGCCTTGAATGGTTGCGGCTATTCTGACTGGACAAAACTGACTGGTCAGGCTTTAACCTGTGGATCCTCCTTCGGCGTCATGCATATTGCAGGCCCCGTTGCACCAGAGACCAAAACAGTCACCTATGGTACCGTAACCAATATTCCCGGCGAGCCCTCCAAATGCTGGATCAACCGGAATCTGGGGGCCACACAACGGCCCAACTCTGTGGATGACAATTCGGAAGCTTCTGCCGGTTGGTACTGGCAGTTTAACCGGACACAGGGGTATAAACACAGTGGAACAGCACTTACGCCCGCCTGGAACACCGCCAATATCAACCAGAATTCCGACTGGGAATCAGTCAACGACCCATGCTCGCTTTTATTGGGTGTTGCCTGGCGCATCCCCGCCCAATCGGAATGGTATAATGTAATTAGTGCCGGCGGATGGACAAACTGGAATGGGCCATGGAGTTCCGGGCTACAGATGCATGCCGCCGGCGACCTCGTATACTCAACCGGATCTCTGGAGAACCGGGGCTCAGCCGGATTCTACTGGGGAATTACCCAAACCAATGCCACGACCGGCGTGTATCTTAACTTCAACAGTGCTTTCAGCACTATGGCGAGCAACAGCAAAAGATATGGCTTCCCGCTTCGCTGTGTGAGAAATTAGGATTAGCTATTATTCACCAATAATAAATTCACAATGATAAAAATAGTTGTTTTTTTTGTTACCTGCCTGATTACTGCAACGATGACGTTTTCATATTCCCAGGTTGGCTTCAGCACTGACAACAGTCTGCCGGATAACTCGGCAATCCTGGATGTCAAATCCACAAGCAAGGGGCTGTTGCCGCCCCGGATGTCTTTTACTGCGCGTCGTGCCATCCTCAATCCGGCGGCAGGCCTGGTTGTATTTTGCACCGATGGCAATCCTGACGGAACAGGAACCCTGTCAATATTTCAGGGGGGCCACTGGCTCAGTCTGCATGGTGAATGCACCCTGCCTGTTACGCCCGCCAATGGTTATCCGGTTCCCTCGAATACCCAGGTCATCTGGAAATGGTCAGCGGTTCCGATCGCCACCGGATACAAATGGAATACAACCAGCAACTTCGCCACCGCCACCGACATGGGTGCTTCCACCCTTTTTACAGAAACAGGATTGACCCAGGGTACCACCTACACCCGGTATGTCTGGGCTTACAATGCCTGCGGAAATTCCACCCCCCTGGTCCTGTCGTGCATCGCATTAAATTGCGGAAATTCCTTTACGCTGACACATACTGCAGGAAACGTCGCCCCTGTCACGAAAACGGTCACCTACGGAACCGTTACCAATATTCCCGGTGAAACTTCAAAATGCTGGATCACCCGAAACCTGGGGGCCACCCAGCAAGCCAACACGGTGAATGACAACTCCGAAGCCGCCGCGGGCTGGTACTGGCAGTTTAACCAGCTGCAGGGATACAAACACGATGGAACAACCGTTACTCCTGCATGGAGCATTGTCAGCATCTTCGGGAGTTCCGACTGGGAAATATCGCACGATCCCTGTACCGGTCTACTGGGCAGCGCATGGCGGATTCCAACGTATACGGAATGGAACAATGTTTACATTTCGGGCGGATGGAACACATGGAACGGGCCCTGGAGTTCGGGCCTTCAGCTGCACGCGGCAGGTTACCTTAACAACCAGAATGGCTCATTGATAAACAGGGGCACGTATGGTTTTTATGTCAGCAGTACCCAATACAGCTCCACGTATGCCTGGCACCTGTACTTTCTCAATTCTGTGTGTCGCCTGAGTTTTAGTGAGAAAGCCGACGGGCATACGTTGAGATGTATAAGAGACTGAGTACCCCGTATTCCCTTTAAATGACCTGGAAACGAATTGAACCGGATAAATGAGAAACAAGATGTTGAAACCCATGAAAAACCTCATATATATCATGCTCTTCCTGATACAAATCTCTGCCAGCGCACAGATGAGCATCAACACCGACAACTCCCAGCCCGACGCCTCGGCCGGGCTGGATGTAAAATTCATTGACAAAGGCTTCCTCATGCCCCGCATGACCTTTGAACAGCGCAATGCCATCGTTGCCCCCGCCGAGGGGCTGATGGTGTTTTGCACCAATTGCGGCACCAACGGTGCGATGAGCATTTTCTCAAACGGTGCCTGGCGAACCTTCTCGCCATGCTTCACCCCTATTCCAACTGCAACGGCCAACGCCGTCTCACCCGGACAGATCATCTGGCACTGGAACCTGCCATCAGTGGCATCAGGAGCCCGGTGGCATACGATCAATAATTTTGATGGTGCAACCGACATGGGAACAGCCACGTCAAAGACCGAAACAGGCATTTCCTGCGAAACCATTTATACCCGGTTTGTATGGTCCTATAATGAGTGCGGAAATTCATCGCCGGTAACATTGACTCAAACAATTTCCGGAATTGTCCCCGCAACACCGGTCCAGGGAACACATACGGCAACGGTCAACAGCATTACCTGGAACTGGAACACGGTATTGAATGCCACCGGATATAAATGGAACTCTTCCAATAACTATGCAACGGCGACCGATCTGGGAACTGCCACCTCGAAAACAGAGACCGGCCTTATATGCAGCATGGTCTACCCCCGTTTTGTTTGGGCCTACAATGGCTGCGGTTTTTCATCCCCTGTGTCATTGTCAAAATCAACAGAGTCCTGCATGGTCTGCGGAGTTCCCATTACAAAAGTGCATCTAACATCAGAAGGGGTGGCTCCGGTGAATAAAACCACTACCTATGGCACAGTAATGGATATTCCCGGAGAAACCTCAAAATGCTGGATCACCAGTAATCTTGGTGCTGATCACCAGGCAACGGCCGTTGATGATGCCACCGAAGCCTCCGCCGGCTGGTACTGGCAGTTTAACCGGAAACAGGGCTATAAGCATGACGGGGCAACATTGACACCAGCATGGACCATCACCACGATCATGGAGAATTCAGACTGGCAGAACACCAACGACCCTTGTTCCAAAGAACTTGGACCTACCTGGAGAATCCCAACCATGACCGAGTGGATCAATGTACGGGCAGGAGGGAACTGGACAAGCTGGACTGAACCCTATAACTCTGTTTTAAAGTTGCACGCCGCAGGCTATCTGAGCAGAAACAATGGGAATCTGGCATACCGTAACTTTTACGGACTTTACTCATGTAGTTCACAATTCTCAGATTTGGAATCAAATTATTTATATCTCACAATGATTGAAGCGTTTATCTTGTATACTGAAAAATCCACCGCATTATCAGTGCGTTGCCTTTCATCCATTACCGGCATCGCAGCTGTTACCACCACTGCCTCAACTTCGGTCACTCAAACCACCGCAATTTGCGGCGGCAATGTAACTTCCGACGGCGGCCATGCCGTAACCGAACGGGGAATCTGCTGGAGCACAACCCCTTACCCGACCACGGCAAACAGCAAAACCATCAATGGCAGCGGAACAGGGAGTTTTACCAGTAACATGACAGGATTAACCACCAACACCCTCTATTATGTCAGGTCGTATGCCACAAACAGCATCGCAACCGTGTATGGCGACCAGGTGAGTTTTACAACCCTCGTCCCGTTTTTCCTTGGCCAGAGTTACAACGGCGGAAAGATCTTCTATGTCGACGGCACTGGCCAGCACGGGCTGATCGCCTCCACCAGCGACCAGGGATATCCAAGTCCTGGAGATATGGTCGGATGGGGCTGCCGGCCGCTCTCCATTCCCGGAACACTCACGGCTATAGGCACTGGAGCAGCCAATACGGCGCTCATTGTTGCGAACGGTTGCAACAATCCGTATTATGCCGCCCGCGTTTGCAATGATCTTGTATTAAACGGTTACAACGACTGGTTCCTGCCCTCGAAGGATGAACTGAACCAATTGTACCTGCAGAGAGGCTTGTTCAGCGGTTTCGCAAGCGGCTACTACTGGAGTTCAAGTGAAATGAATGCCGACTATGCGTTTATTCAACTCTTCACCAGTGCCGGAACCCAGAACAATTCATACAAAGACAATTACTGGCATGTGCGTGCCATCAGGGCTTTTTAGCATTTTACCGAACGCTTAATGAAACATGCTGTAATACACCAGCGGGATCGCGAAAAGGCTGACCATGATGTTCATAAAAACCAATTCGGAGGCTGATTCCGCATCGCACTGATATTCGGTGGCGAAAACAGTACCTAAAACGGCAGAAGGCATAGCCGCGATCAGAATCAGGACTTGTTTGTCGATCAGGTTAACCTTCATGAGATCGGCGCCAAGGCTGGTGAAAACCGGCTGAAGACCGATCTGGATGACGGATGAAACAATGAAAAGCGGAAGTATCCGCCGGATCGAAGTGAATTTCAACTGCAACCCGAGGATCAGGCATGCCAGTACCGTCAATGTTCCCTGGATCATCCGCAGCGATTCCCAGAAGGGCGCCAGAATGGGACTTGTCACAACATTTTGGAAGTGTGAAAAAACGATGCCGGCAATGACAGATATGAAAATCGGCGATCGCAGGTAATTCAGTAACGTTTTAATCATGGAGGAAAACCCGGAACTTCCGGAACCGTAATAGGAAGCGACAATCGGACACAAGGTGAAGATCGGAACCCCAACGCCAAGTTCACTGATCAGGATGGCGTCGGTCATGGCGACCTGGTTGCCCGGAAAAGCAAACTGGATGAGAGGATACCCGATAAGGGCTGAAGACCCGAAGGTGGAGGTAATGATAAGCATGCCCAATGTTTCGCTCTTCAGGCGCATCAGCTTACCGGCGATCCAGGTAACGATCATGCTTGCTATACCGGCCAGGAACATGATCAGGACAAGGATAAACTGATGTCCGTGAATCGGATTCATGGATAGCTGCAAAAAAATGACCGCCGGCAGGATGGCAGTCGTCATCAGTTTTGAGTATGATTTAATATCGTTGGCAGATACGATTTTTTTCTTCTTTAAGACGACCACCATCAAAACCACCAGGGCAAAAGCAAAAATGGTTTCGGTAACACGCAGTGATGTATAAAACATATAACTAAATAATTTCTTAATCCGACATTATGGCCAACATCCTGCAAAAATAGATTAAAATCAGCTGAATATCTTTATACGCTTTTCACTGGCAGGCATATGGTAAAGGCGCTCCCTTTATCCTTCTCGCTTGCAACGGAAATGCTGCCTTTGTGCATTTCTGCATACTCCCTGCACAGGATTAATCCCAGCCCTGATCCCGGTTCACCGTTGGTTCCCTTTGATTTATAGTGCGTGTTGAGATGCAGAAGTTTACCCAGGTCCTCCGGGGTAATTCCCACGCCATTATCAGCTATTTCAATGGTTACAGCGCTTGCAGATAATCCGGTTTTCACCTGCACAAAACCATCGGGGTTGGTGAATTTAATTGCATTCGACATGATATTCCGAAGGATGGTCATGATCATATTCGCATCGGCATCGATCATTACGGGTCCGGAATCGGCATTGCGGATGGTAATCCTCTTGACCTGGGCAGCAGGTTCCACTACCACTATGGTTTCACGGATCAGTTCGGAAAGGTCGCAGGACCTGATGTCCGGCTTTATCGATCCGGCCTGGATTTGTGACCATTCAAGGAGGCTTTCAAGCAGTCTGAAGGTGGATCGGCTCACATCGTGGAGTTTCCCCGTATAGAGCTTGCGCTCTTCCTCACTAAGGTCATCTTCGTATTTCAGGATATCGGTGAAACCGAGGATTACATTAAACGGCGATCGCAAGTCGTGACCGAGAATAGACATGAATCTTTTAAGAACCTTATTCGACTGGTCAAGCTGGGCCGCAATGCGGTTAATTTTATTCCGTTGCCGGCTCTGGTATGTCCAGAACCCCACGGATACCACGAGCAGGATGATCAGTAAGATTCCTAGGCCGGTATAGGTCTGAAGCCTCCCCCTGGCAAGTTGCTGTTCATACAACAACTTCTGGTTTTCTGAACGTTGTTTCTCCGAGGCAAGCCTGTTGTTAAACTCCTGAAGCTGAACAAGCACTTTTTGAGTCAATATCGTTTCTTTAGCCTGGTAATACAGACACGCATATTTGTGCGCGTTTTTGTAATCCCACTTTCTCAGGTTGATTTCTTCAAGATTCATGCACGAAAGCCGCACATATTGCGGAATATTCATTTCCTGGGCCAGACTGAGCGCTTTCAGGCTTAGCTTTTCCGACTCTTCCGGGTTGGATAATGAATCATAAGCACGGGCCATGTTGATTAAAATAAGGGGTACGTCTTCCGGAAAAGTCTTCTCCACCAGGGAAAATGCCCGGTGAAAATGCTCCAGCGCCTTCCGGTAATTGCCCCGATTGATTTCAATTACGCCCAGGATGTTTTGATTGTTGTAGGTTAATGCCTTATCCCCTGCCCGTTCGGCGATGGCCAGGGAAAGGAGTGCGTACTTTTCAGCTGTATCAGGTGGGATACGTTTATCCTCGAAATATATTGCGGCCAGTCGGTTGAAGACAGATGCAAGAATAGCGCTGTCGTTAAGCCTGAGGGCAATTGCTTTTGCTTCATGGAGATACCGGTAGCTCTGATCATATAAGTTGTTGCCCCTCAGAATATCCCCGACCAGCACAAGCATCCTGACGATTTTTGCCTGGTTCCCGGTTTCCCGGTAATGCTTCAAAGCCTTCAGCGCAGTTTCGATGGCTCTTTCGGTATTTCCACGGTAATACTCAAAGTTTGATACCATATACATAACAGAAGCAACGCTGTCGTCCATATAATTAAGGGAATCGGCCAGGGAAATCGCTTCCAGATAATATCCGATGGCACACACCCTATCAGTTGTAAGACAGCGGGAACCGGTATTCATCAAACGATAAACCGCCAGCGAATCGTCATGATTACCAAAAAGCTGGAGGGAGAACAGTATGAAGAGGCTCACTGAAGCAAGACGGGATTTCATAGGATTTTATTTTCTGATCCATTCATCAACTACCTGTAAAAACATATTAACATCCAGCGGTTTGGTTAAATAGCCCCGGGCGCCGGCAAACATCTGGTCCTGAACCTGCTTTTGTGTAGCATCTGCGGTTACGATAACCACCGGGATAGATTTTGTTTTGTCATCCGCCCGGAGATTGGTCTGCACATCGCTGCCATTCATATCCGGCAAATCGAGGTCGAGTAGAATTAACCCGGGTTTGTGTTTGATTGCCAACCCGACAGCAGGACTTCCGAACATGGATAGAATTAATCGAATTTGCGGACGATAAGTCTCGATAATTTCCTTAACCAGGTCGGCATTTTGCATATTGTCTTCGAGATACAAAATAGTCCCGGTTGTATCAATAACACTTGACCCACCAGACAAGACACTTTCGGTTTGTAATCCCTTGTCGGGACTGTTTTTAACACGTTCATTCCAACTACTCAGGTTCCCGTTTACCGGCAGGTCGATCCAGAAAGTGCTTCCTTCACCAACAACACTGGTCACCCCTACTGTTCCTTTCATTGCCTCCATCAGTTGTTTCACGATCGCCAATCCCAGGCCTGCACCTTCGGTGTGGGTTTTCTCGGCCCCGATCCGCTGGAAGGGAATGAACAGCTTTGAGATGTCGCCAGGCTGGATTCCCGGACCGGTATCTGTCACCGAAATCCGGAAAGAAGAGCCCCCATCATTGTCTTTTGGCAACGCTTCTGTGCTGATTACGATTGCCCCCCCCGGCTGGTTGTATTTCACTGCGTTGTTGATTAAATTCAGTAACACTTGTCTCAGTCGTTTCCTGTCGCACAGTATAAACAGTTCGTCGGCCAGGGTGTTTTCCAGGGTTATGATTAGTTCGCGTGAATCCGCCAGCGGCAGAACCGAATCCATTATTTCACCAATAAAACTGCTTAAATGAACCGGTTCGGGCATAAGCGACAACTTGCCGGATTCGATCCGTGAGATGTCGAGGACCTCATCAATCAGATTGAGCAGGTGTTGTCCGCTGGATAAAATATAATCGACCCCTTTCTTTTGTTTCGGGGTAAGTTCGCCCATCTTCAGGAGCTGACCAAAGCCGAGAATCGAATTCATCGGTGTGCGAAGCTCGTGGCTCATGCGCGAAAGGAACTCGCTCTTAGCCTGGTTTGCCTTGTTCGCTTCGTCTCTCGATTTTATGATCTGTTCCTCGGCACGCTTACGGTCCGAGATGTCATGATAGTTAAACAGAACCCCGTTGATGGCCTTGTTATGAACCAGGTTGGTGGCCGTAAGTTCAATTGGTTTATAACTGCCATCCCTACACAAATACTTGTATTCAACAGTTGTTGAAGAATTATCCTCCATGACAAGGTTGATAAACTCAGCCTGAAGACGCTCCAGATCATCGGGATGAACCGTTAACCACCCGTTCGTCCCGATAAGATCTTCCGGCTTCCAGCCGAAATATTTTTCGATATTCGGGCTCTTGTATTTCATAATGCCGTCAATCGCCATAATTCCAATAACATCAGAAATATTCGAAATCATTGAACTATGTTTCAACTCACTCTCCTGCAGGGCAAGCGATGCTTTGATGCGTTCATTAATTTCATTCTGAAGGTTATCATTTGTTTCAGCCAGCTGAGCCGTCCGTTTTTCAATCCGCAGTTCAAGATTTGCGTTCAGGTCGCGTATTTCAAATTCTGTTTCTTTCCGTCCGGTAATATTCCTCACGATCGACAACACTTTATCAGTCCCGAGCGGGGCCAGTCTTGCTTCATAGTACCTCTTTGCATCATTTTCACCGATTGAATATTCATATGTCACCAGCTTTTTCTGAAGAATACAGTTGCTGATTTTATCCAAATGGAATTTTGCTGCTTCTTCATCGAACACTATCCTGATATTGGTTCCGATAATCTGCTGGGCCGGGATCAGCAACGATTCACTGTCTGAACTGTAAAACTCGGTGTAGGCGCCATCTTTATCAATGACAAAAATCAGGTCGGGCATTGCCCCGACAATGGCTGAGAGTCTTTCATTCTGCTGATTGATTTGTTCCTGAGCCAGTTTTATATCGGTGATATCCCATGCCAGGTCGGCAAGCAATGAAACGATCTCCTTATCGGTTTCCTGGTAGTTTGCCGGTTTATTTCCGACGCCCACCACGGCAACAATCTTATCATTGCGAAAAACAGGAACGACGAGCTCCCGCATTATCAAAGCATGCCCGTCCGGATTTCCTTTACGATGTTCGGGAAAAGTATAATCATTGTGGATAATCGCCTTTCGCTGGGCTAAACAATCTGCCGAAACCCCTGACTGGCAAATATTGAAATGCAATCCCTTACCCTCAGCCCAAGCCATTGTCTGCAAGGTGTGGGTTGACAAGTTTTGAAGGGTTAGCGACTCCTCGTCGGCAAAGACGGAATGAAAAAAACTGATCTCGCTGCCGGTCAATAATTCGAGTTCATCGAGCAATTTCTGTTGAATTTCATTTTTCGTATGAAACTGCGCAAATTCATTTAAACGCAACCGTGTATGCAGGATCTGTTCCGACTGTTTGCGCTCCGTTATGTTGTTAAAAGTAACAACCACCTGCTGAAGCAACCCTTCCTCTTCACCAAACTCAGGATAGGCATTCAACTGGACCCAGATTACGTCAAAGGTGACCGGACGGTTTATACCGTAAGTACGATTGAGCAAAGGGCTTTTAGTCGCAATAACTTTCGTAACGGGGTATTCCTCCGGCAATAATTTCCTGCCACTCTCATCCATAAAATACCAGTTTGGGTCAGCAGCAACTTTGTTTTCCAGTTGATCCTGTGAAATTCCAAGTAATTCTGATGCCTCAAGGTTGCAAAACAATATGCTGGTGTCGGAACGGTGTACAACCACACCCGTGTGAAGGTTTTCAACCAGGTTATAGTATTTGTTTTTACTCTCGAGAAGTTCCTGGGCAACGAGTTTTTTCATCGTAATATTCCTGATGCTGCCATAAATAGAAACAACCTGCCCGGTGAAGGGATCTGTTTCAGGCGTGGCAATTACTTCGAGCCATCGCAGTTGACCATCTTCGCTAAAAGACCTGCATTCTATTTCTATCGGCTTTTTTAGTTCAATGATCCGGTTGAAATGATCGAAGAGATTGGACAGATCGTCAGGATGAATGGCTTTATACCAGTCGGCAGGTGTGGTAACATTTTCAGCAGCCCGGCCGGTGGCCTTATCATAGTTGCCCGCAATGATCGACATGTTGAAATGGCCATCGGACTGGACCGCGAGTTTAAAAATATAATCGCTCATCAGGTTGTTCAGTACCCGGAAGATCTTCTGATTTTCGAGCAGGTTCTTTTCCGCACTGATTCGTGTACTGATGTCGCGGACAATGAACACCATATTGGTTGGCTCTCCCCCGGTATTCCTGATGAACGCCCCGTTCACCTCGATATTAAAAACAGTGTTGTCGGTCCGGATGGCGCGGTAATCAGCGGGCAAAACTTCCTCCCCCCGGTGCATCCGGGCAATTTCTGCCATAGCCCGTTCCTGGTCTTCAGGCAAAACAAACTCGGCCAGGTTCCTGCCTGTCACCTGCCCGGCATTTTCGTATCCAAACATGGTGAGCCCCTGCGGAGAAATAAAAGTAATATTGCCTTCCAGGTCTGTTATGGTGATATCATCCGGCGAGGCGAGGAGGATCGAATGGTATAGCGCCTCACTTTCCTGTAGTTTTTTCCTGTTTTTCTCAAGCACATCGTATGCAAGTTTGCGTTCAGTTACGTCGCGCAGGATACCGGTGATTTTTTCCGGTTGTCCATCTTTATTATAAATGAGGCCTGCTGATATGGCAATGGGAACCACCGATCCGTCTTTGTTCAGCAATAACAATTCATAATCGGTCAAGCTCCCGCGTTTAAATAATTCAGAAAAGAAGGCGTCTTGGTCGTCGGGTGATACATAAATGTCGTCGAGTGATTTGCCGATAACCTCCTCGCGGGTATATTGTCCTTTCGAGATCCGATGGATGGACGGACTGATTTCGAGGAGTATACCCTCCAGGGAAGCCTCGTAATAGACATCCTGCATCCGTTCAAAGATGTTGCGGTATTTTTCTTCGCTTACCCTGAGTTGATGCTCTGCCTGCTTGCTGGGTGTGATGTCATTAATGCTGGATAATATGTACTCTTCATTGTTGAGCATGATAATATGGGCTGAAAACAAGCCGGTAAGAATTTCCCCGGTCTTTGTATTGAATTGAAATTCTTCAGCAACAATTTCATTTCCTTCCATCAGGGATTTCACAACCCGGTTCCTCTCTTCCGGGTATACCCACAGATTTAACCGGATGGTTGAGTCCTCAATGGCTTCATCCCTGCTGTATCCCGAAAATGACGAAAATGCCCGGTTCACGTCAACAATTTTCCCATCTTCCGCACGGGAAATGATGATGGCATAAGGGGATGTCTGAAATGCCTTGAAATATTTTTCCTCACTTTCGGATAAAATGTGGTCAGCCTCTTTCAGTTCAATGAAACTGGCCAACCTTTCTGCCATGGAATGAAGCAGGCTGGATTCTTCCGGTAGAAATAATCCTTCGGCCGATGGCAACATATCATCTGGCAAACATACTTCGACAGAACCAATTACCCTGCCTTTGCTTTTGATCTCCTGCCGGAGAAAGTTGCGGCTGGCCTGAAAACCGGTTGTCTGGTATATTTTTTCATCAATCCGGATCAAGCCTTGGGTTAAGTTGGGAAATTGCATACTGTCCACAATCAAATGAACCATTTCTTTGCATACCTCGTCGACCGAAAGCGTTTTGTTGCTCACCAATTCTGAAATGCGGGTGTGACAATTCAACTCTTTGATCCTTTCGTTCAAATCATACTGTAACTTTAGCTGTTCGGTAACATCGTGGATAATGGAAAAGAGCAAGGTTGAACTGCCGAACTTTATTGGACCGCTGAAAACTTCCACATCCCTCACTTGCCCGTTTGCCAGAACATGTTTAAAGAGGAAGTAATCCTGTTTAATATCTTTCGCTTTTTGCATCTCCACCATTACTTCCTCCGGGGACAGGGCATTGATTTCCGAAATTTTTTTTCTACAGATTTCGTGATGAGACCAACCATAATAAGTACAGGCGGCGTTGTTCGCATCTTCAATATCCCCTGTGTCGGGATCAATCAGCAACATAGCCGAATGGTTGCTATGGAACAAGGACTGGTAGCGTTCTTCGCTCTGGCGAAGGTTTGCAGATGTTGATTGCTTGTCGGTTTGTTTCATTACTGTTTTCTGTCTAAATCTCCATCGCGCTTATTCCTGTAATTCAGCGATTTTTTCAGCGGGATTGTCCTGTATTAAACGCAAGAATTATCCGGTAGATAATCCGTTGATAGCAAATATAATTAAAAAATTGAATTGACGCTACCCGGATAGTTTTGCAGCAAACAGTTTTCAGAATAAACTCATATATTTGCGAGTGACATTTCATTTCTCACACAACCGATCCTAAAAGATTCACCACTATTATGATGAAAGATGGATACCCTGACGATGACATCCTGGTTTAAGAAAAATCAATCGTGGCTATCTGTGGGCCTGGGCCTGGCCCTGGCCCTGGCTGTCTTTTTCATTAATCCATTTGCCTTGAAGGCAGATGCCTGTAAGGCCGTTGCCGTAGCCCTGCTGATGGTAACCTGGTGGATCACCGAGGCATTGCCGATGCCGGCAGTGGCGTTGGTGCCGTTGGTTTTACTGCCGGTACTGAAAATCAGCACCATCGAGGAGGTGTCGAAATCGTACAGCAACCCTGTTGTCTTCTTATTCATGGGTGGTTTTATGATCGGCCTGGCAATAGAAAAATGGAAACTGCACAAACGGATTGCCTTGCAAATCGTTAAACGCACGGGTACCAGCGGCGACAGGATTATCCTGGGGTTCATCCTTGCTACCGGATTTATCAGCATGTGGCTGAGCAATACCGCCACGACCATGATGATGTTCCCAATCGCCCTCAGTGTCATTCTGGTTATGAAAGACCATGAAAAAGCCGGTCCCGGGTTTCACAACTTTTCGCTGGTGTTGATGCTGGTTATTGCTTATGCCAGTAACATCGGCGGCATGGCTACCATTATTGGAACACCCCCAAACGTGGCATTTATTGGCATCATTGAAAAAAAATATGGTTACACCGTTCAGTTCCTCGACTGGATGATGTTGTGCACCCCTCTTGCTATGGTCCTGCTGGCTGCCTTGTATGTGGTACTGACCAAATGGTTATACCCTAACCACATTAAAAACAGTGTAGAGGCTAACACCTTTATCCGCGAAGAGGTGCGTGCGCTTGGGAAATTATCGGTTGCCGAAAAAAGGGTGCTCGGTGTATTTATCGTCACTGCCAGCCTCTGGATTGGCAAAGACCTCCTCAACGGGATGAAACTATTCAGGCTCGACGACAGCATGATTGCCGTGATGGGCGCATTGGCATTGTTTGCGATCCCCAGCGGAACAGTCCATGAGCAAAAACCGAAAATGCTGCTCGAATGGGACGACACTTCGAAAATGGCATGGGGCATTTTACTGTTGTTCGGCGGAGGCATTGCCCTGGCCGGCTCGCTGGAAAAAGTGGGCGTTATGGAACAAATCGGCCAATGGCTGGCCGGATTCGGCCATACCGGCGGTTTTACCCTGGTACTTGTGGTAGTGATCGTTTCCATCTTCCTCAGTGAACTGATGAGCAATGTTGCACAGGTGATCGTGCTGGCCCCTGTACTCACTTCACTGGCCGATGCCCTGCACATGGATCCGTTGTTGTTAGGTATTCCAATGACGCTGGCTGCCAGCGCTGCCGCCATGATGCCCATGGGAACCCCTCCCAATGCCATCGTTTTCAGCAGCGGATACATTAAGTTGAAGGATATGCTCAGAGCGGGTTTTGTGATGAACCTGATCAGTATTATTGTGATCACGCTTTTCTGCTGGTATATCTTGCCCCTGTTTATGCATGTTATGAACTAGGTACTTTTTTTTAACATTCATTGATTTGTTAAAAATAATGTTATACTTTTGTTATAAAATACACAGGCATCATCCTTTGTAAATCAACCACAGATTTTCATCCTTACAATGGCATCAGATGTTCCATCAAATCCACTTATCCATTTGTAAAACTCTTCATGGAGCGTTTTCACAGGAGTATTTTTTCTTATTCCAGCGGTATAAGAAAACACATCCGGCTCTTAAAGCCGGTCTGAAGAAATGTTTCAGCGCAGATCCTATCCTCAGGTTTGAGAATATCATTATCCGAAACAATGCATTCCCTGTTTTCAAAACGTCAAAACCTATCCTATTCGAAAAAACCGAATTTGGTTCTGATTTAAAAGAACTGGTTCATGTGAAAGGGGAAGCCGATTGTGTTAATTTTTTAAAGGCAGGAGAAGCTGTTATAAAGATCGTGGGATACAGAGAACGAATCATGAATGTTTCGGTTCTGCTGCTATTTTACTCATCCGGGGAGCGCTATTTTTTAGGGGAATATATATTCTCGCCGAAGGAAAAATCAACATGGAGTCAGTTTGCAAATTCAATCTTTAAAAAATATGCTGTTCCTGATTCTGAAGAGCATCGGCAATTTTATATTGAAGACGAAAAAGGCTCAATCCTATGCTTTTATGACGATGGATTCTCAATCAGTATAAAATTTTTCAACCCTGCCTATTGTCAGCCGCTTGATCAGTTGCACTCGATTTTTCAACAAAATATTGCCAATAATCAGCACCCGGGTGTTGATTTATCTGCGCATGGTTTTGCAGATCGGTTATAGGAGGAAGTTGTGTGCCACCCAGATCAACACCAATACAATGATTAAATATAGGATCTGAAAACGGCTTGTGAATATTTTTTTATCCGCTTTCATGATGTTTGGTTTTCGAAAAGGTCTTTTTTTGCGAACGAATATCGTTATTGACATTAATCCCACACTTAGTAAAAAAGTACGCCAGTAAAAATTACTGAATGGCCAGTTAAAGAGCAGGAGAATGATAAAACCAGCAATCCAGGGTATGAAATATATGTTTTTCAGGAATATTTTCCGGGTATTACTGTTTTCTAAAAAAGCAGTCGTGTAAGATGCTTTTAAGAATTTCAACTGCCAGAAACGACTGTAAAAAATCAATAACAAAACAACAAGCAGTGCAATGATAACCCTGATGACGTCACTATTGATCAACCATTGAAACGCCATTCCAAACCCTTCATAGAAAAAAACACCGGCAATAATGCTAAAAGGCAAAGCATTCACCATCAACAGCGCGAACCAGGTGAAGATGAGCTTGATTTTCCAGCTTGTGTAAATGATTCTGTCCATTACGAACAATAAAAATAATCCTGCGGAGGTAAGAATAACCGGCCCTGAACCGAATATAAAATATATCTGATTTTCTGACCAATTTGTAATGCTTTCCGATAAAAAATTTATCGCAAACAAACTGTATGAAAAGGTGATGGAATATGCCTTTAAAAGCATTGCAGTAAAGAGCGTTAAAAAAAACTGCGTCAGCAGCGCTGCAAAAACAAAAATTAAAGTTGAAAACAGGCTCAGTTCACGAAGGGCACGTGAGGATAATGGCCCTTCAACTGTTTTTTCGATCAGGGGGTTATGATTCATCTCTCCTATTCAAAGTAAACGTTCCAGGATCCAGACTTCAGGTTCCTGGCAAAGGTTACTTGTTGCCCCAATCGTAATTTGTAATCCGTAATTCGTAATTTCATCAACTGACCGTTGTTTTCCTTTTCTCCTGCACGGACTTAAACAGCTTCCAGCCGCCAAAACCGGCTGCCATGGTCAGTGCAACGATCACTCCGCCTTCGATGGGGGCGCCACCACCATTCCCGGGAGCTTTGTTACCGCTGCCGCCCTTGTCACTGCCCGAAGGAGGCGGTGGAGGAGCCTGGGAAAAACTGATTTGGGAAAATGCTATTGATCCGAGAAGAATCAAAGAAAACATGAGGGGTTTGAGTGCTTTTTTCATGACATTAAATCTTACTGATTAATAAAAACTTTACCTGAAAATACCTGGTTGCCGGAGATTACTTTTACCAGGTAATAACCGGTGCCGGCCTTAACGCTGATCGCCGTGAGATCTGAGGTGAGCTTTTGCTGCATGATCAGTTGTCCCATCATGTTATAAACATAAACGGTACCTGCAGTGGAACCGGTTTTATTGCTCACATAAACGGAGTTGCCGGTAGTGTAAACCGAGATGGGCTGAATGTTGGTATTTTCACCAATACCCACATGGCTGAATGTCAGCAAAAACCGATTTGGATCATCACTGGCGGAGGAAGTGAAGGAATAGACAGGTTTTACGGTAAGATCCTGGGTGGTATTTGTTTTCAGGTCTTTCAGGATTACCGGTCCATTGATATCGGTAATTTTTTTAGCCTCGATGGTGAAACTGGCGCCGTCATTTTTGACAAACGAAAATGGAATCTGCACATTTCCGCCGGATTGAGGCAGCGCATTGGTTGAAAGCTGATCGGTACCGGCCACCGAATAAAACAGCGGAGCATATCCCGGCAGGAAGTGTGAATCGAATGCTGGATCAAAACCTGCGGTTGCTTCGTTGCTGAAACGAATAATGCTTTCCTGGGCAGTTTGGCCTGTGAGGTCATGTGCCAGCAACACAATGGTTGGATTATCGGTTGATTTGTACCATCCGGTTGCATTATGTGTACGGGCTGAGGTTGGTATAGTGAGTGAGTTGGTGCCTCCAAAACCATCAACTACCTGCACCATGAACCCATTCAATGCCGGGATAATTTCGCCGGTGAGAACATCATGATAGGAGGCAGAAGATTCATTCCATATTTTTGCCGTGGTATTTATATGGTTTAATGACCATCCTGTGGCCCAGGTAATGGCCGAAGTGAAAGGATTGCCCAGAAGGTGCCAGCCTTTGTTTGTCCCCGATGAGATGGCAAGATTACTCACAGTGATATTGGCATTGTTAAGCGTCCCTGAGAATTCTTTGGTGCTCGCTGCCAGGTATTCGACAAGATAGCCTTTTCCCGGGATGAAGTTTCCAGCTCCGCTGGTTGCCCCAAGAACATTCCCTGTAGCCCAGGTAGGCGCGATCGTAGTGTTTTTATAGTTCACCCATACATTGGTTGGTTCCCACCATGCGAAGAAGTCGTATTCGTTAGCTGTCACAGTTGTAAATCCGGGGCTGATTGCCTGGGCATCCACCGGCGAAGAGAGAAAGTGCCAGCCATGGTTGATCGAAGGATCACCCCAGGCAGAGATCGCTCTTTTAACTGTTGCTTTCACGCTTCCGGAGCTTTGAATCAGGGAGCCTCCGGATTCTATAACCAAACCGGTTTCGGATGTGTTCGTCAGGGTGCCTACCGCTAAGACTGTCAGTTGTTTTTGATCAGGAACAATGAGTGAGCCCCCTGAAATGGTAAGGGCATGAGAAACTGTGATATTGCAGGCAAGTGTGACCTTCTTTCCGCTATTTTTATTTATCACCAAGTCATACATGCTGGCGCCACCTGTAACATCAATTATACCATCGGTGCTACCACTCATGGTTACTGTTCCCGTGTTTGCGGTAAAAGATCCGGAAGAACGAGTCCAATTACCCTGAATAGTAAGATTGGGAGGAGTGCCTGCATTCAACACTAATGCACCTCCGTCAATCAGCAGATTACCAATTGCAGTTCTGTCAGAATTTAAATTAACTGTACCTGAACTGATACTGATATTGTTCGGAACCTGTGTTGTTGACCATGAATAGTCACCACTGTTGACACTGTATGTTGCACCACTTCCCTGGTTGAATTTAAGGATCGCATTCGTACCATAGAAAGATGAAGGTGGAGCAGTTGAAACAAATCCTCCTGACCCTATTTCCATGGTTCCAGAAACTGATGAACCGGTTCCGAATGATGTTCCAACATTTGAGGCTCCCCCGGTTTTATTCACCGTAATATTCTGAAAGGCTATGGTACCTGAAACAGCATGAATGGCATCACCACTACCTGGAGCCCCGGTAAAAACCACCGTTGAACCACCTGTTCCGTTTGTCCAGGTACCACTGTTTGATAAAGTTGCTGAATTGCCTGTGGCTGATTTGGTAATTGTTAATGTTCGCGAGGTGGCGTCGGAGGCGGTGAAGGTTGCACCTGCATTGACAGTAAGGGAAGACACACTTACATTCTGATCCAGTGTAAGCGTATTCCTCACGATAACATCCGATCCAGAAGAAGGTATTTCATTGTCAAACCAAGCAGTTGTTGAACTCCAATTGTTCGACCCTGAGGCAACGGTTAAATAATTGTTAGTTGTTGCCTGATTAGCTGTCAGCTGTCCTGAAGTGAAGTAGCTGATTGTACTCCCAGAACCATTACATTCAAAAACTGCAAAATAATATGTCGTACCTGCCGTAAAGCCATTAACTGTTACTGTACTTCCGCTGCCACTGTAAACCACATAGTTGCCAGTTCCAATCTGAGTACCACCTGTAAAAGTCGTATTTGAAGTGTAAGTAGTGCCGTTGGCAGGGTTTCCATCTACTGCACTTCCTGATTTAACTAAAACTATTCTATTTGCACCATTTCCGTTTGTCCAGCTAAAAGTTATGGTTTTACGACCAACATTGGTAAATGATGCGACTGTTGCATTGGTAGTTGGAGCAGGAGAATAAGCAGGCACCAATTCACCATCAGATTTTAGCATCGAACCATTAGGAAAACCATTAAATGTTATTTTACTAAGTTGTGCTTCTGTTAATGTACCGGAAGTAGCGCCAAAATATATTTTACCAGAAGTTCCACCTCCACCAGTACCTTCTGTCCCAGCCCACCCTGTAATTGTAATCGTTTTGCCGGATGTCCATGAATTGCCATTACTTGCACCAAAATTTAATGTATGCGAACCTGTTCCCAATGCAATGGTAGAATTATTTGACACAGTTAATGTTCCCACTGTTTCGTTATATCCTACAGATGCACCGGTCTTGAAAGTGCCTCCATCCAAAACCATATTACTTGCATCAGGAATTACACCGGCAGCGCCAAGTGTTAAAGTAGCGTTAGTATTTACTGTGGTATTGCCCGTGTAGGAATTTGCCTGATTTAGAATAATAGCTGATCCAGTATTTCCACCAACATATACATTGTTGACTGAAACCGTTGATGTACTTCCAGCATCCAAACCATCTGAAATTACTCCTGGTGTGAAATTTCCAGACGCCAGGTTGTAACCAACTTCAACCCTTTGTGAGTTAGTAACTGTTGAAGTCTGCTTCCAATATGCATTATCATTTGAATCACCATCCCATATATCTGAGCCATAAATAGAAAAGGCATCGATATTGGTATTTCCGTTCATGGTCATATTATACGCCCTGTAATCAATACCATCTACTGTCAGGTAAACGTCAGCAGAAGTACTTGATGTAATCCTAACGGTAAATGTGTAATCTTTAAAAGTATTTTGAATTGGATTGTAACCTGATCCCAATACTGTATTGCCCCCACTCCTATTCACATACCATGAACCATAATTATCAGTATTGCAATATAACCGCGAGCCATTTACTCTGTTATCATAATTAGAACCTTGTATTCCTCCTGCGTTCAGTGAAAATCCGATCTGACCGCGCGCTCTCGTACAATAAACAGTAATTTTAAAAACGTCGCCTACCTGAAGTGCCCGGTTCGAGCCGGTGTTGTCGCCTGCGATTTTAAATGTTCTCCAGGCAACAGTATTCTTACTCCCTGTATTTGCCCACATACCAAGTTCTGAGCTTCCTTGATTAAAAAAATCACCCCCGTCGTTAAACTGTGTAGGGAAATTAGCATCCTGCATTACATATGTAACAGTCGTTTGTGCTTTTACCATGCCCCAAAACAAGATAAATGCAAACAGGAGGAAAAATGATTTATAGTAGGAAAATTCAAGTGTCCGTTTCCTTTCATAACTATTTATAATAGGCACCACGCACCTGTTTTGAATGGCGCTATCATTAAGAGAAATTTCGGTAAGTGCTTTTTTCATACTTGTCATTTTTAAATGTTCAACAATAATAAGGGTTATGAAATATTAATAGCTTCTTTATATTTTGTCCATCTCGGATTAGAGATTCAGATAATAAACTGAAATCGTTTGGCAGGGAATCAAATATTAACTTTATGCCAGCCCAAACAGATTAACCGGAAGTTATCATGCAATATTTTATTTTTTGCCTCCAAATTTAATCTTTTTACTTTGCTTTTACGGTAACCTGGCATTTTTTTCGTAGATAAAAAACAAAATGGTAATACAACATTAATTTATGGGCTACTCCCCTACCACCAGCTTCCTTGCAAAAGCCGGGCCTTTGCCGGAAAAAAGAACAATGTAAACACCCTGGTCTAAACCGGTAA
>JBAXFM010000058.1:0-21625 GCA_037139855.1 Bacteroidota bacterium | reverse complement strand
ATTTTTTTAACATCGGCCAGCGATTTGCATTGTTTTTCAATGGGGCGGGTCACCAGATTTTCCATATCCTCGGGGGAGGTGCCGGGATACACGGTGTTTATAAGAATTGTCGGAATTACAATTTCAGGAAACTGTTCTTTCGGGATATTGAAATAAGACAATAACCCCAAAGTTGTAATAATGATGGTGAGCACATAGATGCTCACTTTATTATCAATAGACCAGCTTGTAGCAAAAAACTCCTTGAGCTTGTGTTGTTTTTCTTTCATTTCTGGTTCAGATTAATAGTCGATGGGCTGGCCATTGTAAAGATCTTTATACCCGGCAGTGATGATTTTATCACCTTCATTCAATCCACTGACAACTTCGGTGAGACCATTGTACGATACAAAGGGGGTGATGGTTCTTTTGCGTGCTATTTTTTTCCCGTTTTCCTCAATGGCTACGAATACAAACTGGCCTTCATCCCGTGAATTTTGGATAAAATTTTGTGGGATTGCTATGGCTGAAGGGTTTGTATAGTCCTTGATTTTCAACACGGCAATCATATTCGCACGAAAGTGGATATCTGAGCCCGTCAGGGCTGATTCGACCAAAAAAGTGCGGTTGGTCGGATTGATATATTTACTGGAAAATGTGATCTTTTCGATTAGTTCTCTGTTGAGATCAGGTAAAAATATTTTAACCTGGTCGCCAAGGGTCACTTTGGCCGAATATGCTTCACCAACATCGGCCAATGCTTTGGCTTTTGAAAAGTTGACAATGCGAAAAGCCGGAATAGGGGAAGCCGGAGATGCCAGTTGCCCCACTTTGATAGGGATATCTTCAATGGTTCCATTGATGGGAGCTGTGATAACCGACATTTGAATTTGCTCCTCCAGTGTGGCGATGCCATTCTGAACGGACTCCATGTCATTTTTTGCTTTCAGATACTGAATTTCCGAACCTATTTTCTGGTCCCACAGTGATTTCTGACGGCTATAGATGTCTGTGACGAAGGCCAGTTTATTTTTTAAATCGGTAAGTTGCTGTTTCAGAACGTCAGCATCAAGTTCGGCAAGCACCTGACCTTTGGTGACAGCTTCCCCTTCCTGAACGAGAATTCTGATCACAGTACCTCCCTGGTTACGTGGATTCACTGCAATATTCTCATTACCATCAATCCGACCCTGAACCTCAATATAATGTTCAAAGGTTTTTTTTGTGATCAGATCAACGGTTACCCTGGTTGTTGAAACAGTATTGGCAGGCATAAGCTCTTTTTCCAGTTTCATGATCTCTTCGGTAAGCTTATCATGATCTTTTTTAAGCTGCTCAAGCCGGGCTTTTTTATCCCCGTCCTTACTGCCACAACCCGCAAGAATAAAGAATATGCCAGTTATCAGAAAAATCTTTTTCATAGTTGGAATCGTATTGATAGAATTACATTATGTGTACAGGAATTCTGAGGGGCAAATATAGACATTTTCGGGACGCTAAAAACTTTTCAGCTGAAAAACGTTTCCATGGGTCTTTTATGTATTTTTGCCAAATGAATCCAAAGGCACTAAGCATACTTGAACAAGTGGGAAGGTTATACCATCGTTATGGGATAAAGAGTGTGACGATGGATGATGTCGCCATGCATCTGGGTATCTCCAAGAAAACCATTTACGGGTTTTTTAGTGATAAGGAAGATCTGGTCAAACAAGTACTCCTTTTTGAATATGACCAGCGTTGTGGCTCTCTTACTGTTATTCATGCAATGAAGCTGAATGCCATTGAGGAGTTATTGGAGGTTTATAAGATGCTGAACACCATGCTTCGGGATTACAACCCATCAATGGAGTACGACATAAGAAAATATTACCCCAACCTGTTTTTAAGCATAAGAGAAATCAGGCGTAACCAAATGTTTGAATCGGTTTACAACAATCTGAACCAGGGAAAAAAAGAGGGATTATATCGTAAGGAACTTAATTCCAGAATTATCGCAAAATTGCATGTTTTCAGAACGGAGAGTCTTTTTGATACCGACATGTTTACCCAGGAGGAACTTTCCTCCTTTAAAATGTTCCATGAAATATTCATATACCATCTCCAGGGTGTACTCAGCCATGCCGGACGAACCTTCTTTGAGAATAATTTCGATAAACTGAAAGGTACATTATTGTAAAACGGTAAAGTGGTAAACTGGTAAACCCGTTCACCCGTTTACTATTTCCCGAATCGATTTCCTTTTTTTTGTATATTTACACCCTTCAGGCAACTTAATTTCCTGATATACGTCTGATTATTAGTTAAAGTTGGATGCTCAATGACGAATCCATAATCGAGGGTTGTGTTGCGGGAAAGCGCATTGCTCAGAGCGCCCTTTACCGTAAATATGCCACGGTAATGATGGCGGTTTGTTTGCGTTATACCCAAAATCGTGATGAAGCTGAAGACATTCTGCAAGAGGCGTTCCTTAAAATTTTCCAGAACATCAGTTCTTATCGAAAAGAGGGTTCGTTTGAAGGATGGATGAAGCGGGTCATGATTAATCATGCCCTTAACTATTATCGAAGAAACCGGAAATTACCATTTCTGGAAGACATTGAAAGCATCAACGAAACAGAGATCATGGAAAAGGAAGAGCAACCAGCGATTCATGCACCGGTTTCGGCTGAAAAGCTGACTGCGCTCATCCAACTTCTTCCTCCGGGATACCGGATGGTATTCAATATGTATGTTTTTGAAGAGTATAGTCATAAAGAAATTTCAGCAGAGCTGAACATCTCTGAAAATACCTCAAAAACACAGCTGCTAAAGGCGCGCAGGATGTTGCGGAAGAAATTAGTTGAATTAAATATTTTGAAAAATACAGTGTAAGTCAATGAGTGATAAGTTCGATTATAAGGCTTTTGATGAAGGGAGGGCTGACCAGCTTTTGCGGGAGACCATGGAGGGTCATCGCATTGAGCCCAACCCCGACCTGTGGAAAGGCATCAGCCGGAAGTTGTTGTGGAAAGAGCTCATCCATTTCAACTTAACCAACGTTTCTCCAAAATACTGGATGGTTGGAATAGCAGGATTGTTGCTGGTCGCAACAACCCTGTATGTTGGAATTCCGGGTATCTTCTCTGACAAATCTTCCATTGAACCTTCCGGAAAATTCATACCGGTTACGATCAACTCCGCGAATCCGGTAGCTCTTCCCCATCCAGATTTGTTGGCCAACTCCCATCAAAAGAGCCTTGAAAGTGGTGTGGTCACAAATCCGGATGTTCGTTCATTTTCCGGTAATAAGTCCTCCAAGTCAGCATTCACAACTGAACCACCGCCATTGGCCCCTGTGCCGGATATGGCAAAGAAATCAAACCAGACTTTTTTTGCCGAATCCGTTAGCTTGCCCATTGAACTGTCAGGAGAAAATATGCCCCCAGCCCATGCCATTGGTTTGACTGCACCTACAGGTATAACGCGGATTTCGCCATTTGGAACAGCGTTATTTGATCTATCCCCAGGAGCCGATACAATTATTACCATCACCAATGCCAATGGTACAGTGAAATTCAGAAAATCGGTACCTGGCGCTTCCAGATTTTTCTCTGCCAATCTTGGCATTACCCCTGAAATTGCCTGCTACGCCGAACCGGTCGTGTATTCGAAAATGAATTTCTGGTTAGATGGCCGCCTAACATATCATATTTCCCGATTTTCAGTTGCCACAGGGTTCGGACTCGGTTATGTGTTTGACGAAGGAGCATACCGCGTAGAATACAAGAGTCTTGACAGTGTCGGATATTTTAACAGCGTTACATCCTATTCAGTAGGTAACAACAACGAGATTATTTACAACACTCAATCCGTCAGTGTTTATGATAGCCTGCAGCACCTTAATGATTATCGAACGAAGAACCGGTATTCCTACCTTCAAGTACCCCTTCTGGTAGGGTATCGTTTTTTTGAATCATCAAGGGTTAGCCTTACCTTTCAGGTTGGACCGGCTGTTTCCTTCCTTCTTGCTACACATAAATCGGACCCGGTTATCGAATACAGCAATGCTACCATTATCAGGGTGGATAATGAAACCCCAACCAGAATACAAACCAACTGGCAAATATGGGCCAATCTGTATTTTGAAATGAGAATCAATAAGATAGCCAGCATTTATCTTGAGCCAACTTTTAAATATTATCTCAAACCCCTGGTCTCGCAGGAAAATGTCAAATACAAAGCGCCCTGGACTATTGGCATGGGTGTTGGACTTCAGCTTAACTTCGGACAAAAAACAAAAAGCCCATGAGAGCTTCTGTAATAATACTGCTGCTTTGCATTGGTTTCTACAAAACTTCTGCTCAGCTGCCTGATCCTGGAGATGCGATAACTTCCTGTGATGCTGTTTATGTTTCAGAGACGGATCCTTTAAATCCGATGATCATCCATTTTCATGATCAGTCAGCAGGGCAGATCAAACTCTGGCAATGGAGTTTTGGCGATGGTTCAACTTCAACCACTCAAAACCCCACACACACTTATGCAGTTGGTGGAACCTATTTTGTTTGTTTGACGGTGTCCAACTCCGATTCCGGAAATATATGCCACGATGTGCTTTGCAACGCAATAACCATACATGAACCAGGAGCTTGTGTTGCAGACTACCATTATGCAATTGATCCGGTCGATTTGTTTAAAACACATTTTACCGACCAGTCAAGCGGAAACATCAATGGCTGGCATTGGGATTTTGGAGATGGCAGTTTTTCATATGACCGCAATCCCACACACATCTTTCCATCATTTGGGAAATACAGGGTTTGTTTGACCGCATACAATGTCGATTCTGTTTCTGTTTGCAATGATGTTAAATGTGATTCGGTGGAAATCAAACCGCCTGCTGAATGTCACGCTCATTTTTCGAGCAGGCTCGACACCTTAAACCCTGCACCCAATACCTTTATATTTAATAACACCTCAACGGGGGATCCGAACAAATACCTTTGGTCATTTGATGATGGCGCTTCATATGATTCGCGAAATGTTATTCATCATTTTCAGTCATCCGGGTTGCATCAGGTTTGTCTGGTTATTAAAAGGGAAGAACATGGTGCAGTTATTTGCCGCGATTCCGTGTGTCAAACAATTGCCACTGCAAAGTATTTTGACCTGGGTGGTCATTTATTTGCGGGTGAATTTCCCATTAACAATCCCATCTCTACAGGCGATACAGGTGTTGCATACCTGTACAGGGTTGATGGCACGAAATTGATTCCCTTCGATACGAGCACTTTCACTCATCTCGGGTACTATACTTTTCCTGGAAAACTTAACGGTTCCTACATCGTAAAAGCAGCACTTACAGCTGGTTCCGATCACTATTTAAAATATTACCCTACTTATTTCCACAGTGCGCTTACATGGAAAGAAGCAAATCCAATAAACCTGACAGAGAATAATGTTTATTTGTCGGATATTCAATTGTTCCCCATAAATTCTACTTTGACCGGAGCCGGGGTGATCAGCGGAACGGTTGTGATGGCTAATTCAAAGAGTGCATTGGAAGAAATTCCTTTTGCCGAGGTTATTCTGTATGATGAACAAATTAAACCTGTCTTTTTTACCATGTCGGGAAAGTCTGGTCAATTTGAGTTGAACAACCTTCCATATGGCATGTATTATGTTTCTGTTGAATATCCGGGGAAATATGCCAGATTGACTTCTGTTTGGCTTGATGCCTCTACACCAGTGGTGGGCGGCCTTCGCCTTGAGGTTTTCAACCATGATGTAACCGCGGTACCCGATTTAATCAATCTACAGGTGAAAGCAGGTGATTTGTTTCCAAATCCTGCAACCAATAGCGTGAGTTTCACGATAGAAACGGGAAAAGCAACCTCCTTGAAATTCGAAATCAGAACATTGACCGGACTAACCATCTGGGCCGGATCAAGCGCCTGTAGTATTGGCAAAAGCCTGATAGTTTTACCGTTAGCGTCAGTAAACGCCGGGTTGTATTTATTTGTGATCGAGGTTGGCGATGGCTCGCCAATCGCTGTAAAAAAACTGCTAAAATTTTAAGCATTGTTTTTTTAATTACATTTACATACTCAAAACCCATATTCCGTTGTTAGACGATAACCTCGAATTGTTATCCCGATGCCTTAAAAAGGATGTGTCAGCTGAATATCAGCTTTATCGCCATTTTGCCCCGAAAATGTATGGAATTTGCCTGCGTTACGGAGGCAATGAAAATGATGCAGCAGAAATACTGCAACTTGGTTTTATTCGTCTTTTCAACAATCTTTATCAGTTTAGGTGTGAGGGCAGCCTGGAAGGCTGGGTGCAACGCATTTTTGTAACCACTGCCATCAACTATTATAAAAAACAATTGAAATTTAACCAACATGTTGAGTTGAATAATGCCAACGAGGATACAACCATACAAGAAGACTCTTTGTCTATTATGTCAGCGAAAGAGTTGCTTGCAATCATTCAGAGTCTGCCTCCCGGCTATCGAACAGTTTTCAGCATGCATGAAATTGAAGGTTATGGGCATAAGGAAATTGCCGGGTTGCTGGGAATCACAGAGGGGACCTCAAAATCACAACTGCACCTCGCCCGGCATTCGGTGAGGCGAATGTTGAAAGAAAGGGAGAAAGAGAACATTATTGGTTAAGAAATCACCATGGAAGAGAAGGATCCGATTGCAAATAAATTCAAATCAGCATTCTCAGATTACCGAGGGGAACCTCCTTCGGATGTTTGGGAACATGTGCGCAGGGAGTTACACCCGGAGCCAAAACCGGAAAGTCTATGGAACCGGATTACAACCTTTTCTTTTTTTAAAGAGATGAAACCAGGTTTTTATTTTGCTTTGGGCGGGGGTGTTGTGATGCTTTTCCTGGCGATTGTTTATCTCGGATCCAGTGATCGTTATACTATTCATGGCCATGCATACGCCGGCGAACTTCGTCTCTGCAGGGGAACTGCGGTGTTGTTTCGGGTTGCTGACAAGTCGATGCCCTGGGATTCTGCCAGCCATTACCGCACGGCCATGATAGATGTCAACGGTCATTATCAGTTCCCAAAGGTTGAGTCAGGAAAATATTTGCTGCGAATTGCTCCTGATGAAAATTCTGAAGCTGCAAAAACTTTTAGGCCATCGTGGTTTGACCAACATGAAAATCCCGACTCATGCCATCTGATCATCGTTGAAAATGATGATGAAAATGCAGATGTGCACCTGATGAGCAAATCTAAAATACCAAAATAGCAAAATGCATAATGGTCGAACAGAAATGCTAATTATCTTCGGCAAACCATTCGGCATAGGAATTTGCAGTTTCCCTCAAACGCATGTTGTGAAGTTTGACGCCGGCTGGTAACAATTCACCTATTCTTATCGCAAAATCAAGAAGAAAATTTTCGCTGGTGGGTTGGTAGGGTACAAGAACAATATTGGTAAATGGTTCCCCGAAGTTCTGCAATTCCTGATTCGGAACCTCAGAATTGAGCAGGAGTGCGTGATCCAACGGGTCAATAATATTCTTCTTGATAATCTTTTTAAGATCTCCAAAATCCATCACCATCCCGAGTTTGGCCGAGGCACGATTTGAAACAGGGGTGCCGATCACTGTAACGGTTAATAAATAGGAATGGCCATGGACATTTTTACATGGGCCGTCATACCCCATCAAAGCATGTGCTGCTTCAAACCTGAATTCTTTGGTGACCCTGATCTGATTCATTGAAGTTAATTAGGGAGCAAAGATATAAAAAACCCTCGCGCCGAATACATCGTTAAAGGAAAGTGAGGTGTTCGAGCACAACCTTTACCCCAATTGAAATCAGTACGATTCCTCCGGCAAATTCTGCCCAACGGGCGGGAATGAAGGTGGTTTTTTCACCAAGTTTGGCGCCAATGACCGAAACCAAAAAGGTGATGATTGAAATGATAACAACAGCTTCAATGATATTTACCCTGATGAACCCAAATCCGACACCGGTGATAAGTGCATCGATGCTAGTAGCGATGGCCAGGGAAATTAATACTGAAATTTTTCTGATATCAACAGGCTTTCTTTCATCGCCATTCAAAAATGATTGCCATACCATTTTAATACCGATGGAAGCCAGGATGGCAAATGCGATCCAATGATCAACAGGTTCAATGAACGATTTGATACTGTTTCCAACAAACCAGCCTATCAGGGGCATCACTCCCTGGAACAGTCCGAAAAGAAAAGCCATGAGCAGGATATCTTTCCAAATAAGTTTGCGCGATGCACCAAAAGTGAGTGACACAGCAAAGCAATCCATAGAGAGTCCCAGAGAGATCAGGAAGAGTTCGGTGAGATTCAATGGTAAATGAGATTAACGATTTTTTCCAACCATTCAGCATCGGTGGAATCAAAAGAGCCCAATGTATCACTGTCCACATCGAGCACACCAATGATCTCACCATTACTTTTTCTTACGGGAACAACAATTTCGGATTGTGACCGTGAGTCGCAGGCAATATGACCCGGAAACTGATGTACATCAGGCACAACCAAGGTTTTTTGCTCGTTGATTGAAGTCCAGCAAACACCTGTATGTTTTTCCAGCACCTGGCATGCAAGCGGTCCCTGGTAATTTTGTACAGTAAGTTCACCGGATTTCAATAAATAGAAACCTGTCCAGAAAAATTTTTCCATTTTGTGGTGAAGAACAGCCACGATGGTGGCCATACGGGCAAAAGGATCAGTAGATTTAAGCATCAGCCCTGTGAGCTGTTCATAAAGGCGCTGGTAGCGGGCTTGTTTTTTTAATGTTTCCATGAACTTTATCAGGCGAGATCAAATGTAACAGTGAAATGCCGCATGATAGGCGCTTCCGTTAATATTTTCAACCCTTTACGAATGGTGTCGCGACGGTCGTAAACGTTTTTAAGGGCTACAGCTACTACATCCATATGGTTGTTTGTATATACTCTCCGTGGGATCGCCAGCCGCATAAGCTCCAACGCCGGATAGCGGTTTAATCGGGTAACCGGATCGCGGTCGGCCAGCAGGGCACCAATTTCAACACCCCGTACCCCGGCTTCCAGATATAGTTCAACTGCGAGTGTTTGAGCCTGAAACTCTTCTTTGGGAAGGTGAGGAAGGAATCGCTTGGCGTCCACAAAAACAGCATGACCACCAATAGGTTGCTGCACAGGGATTCCAAAATCCATCAAACGCCGTCCCAGATATTCTACCTGTCGAATCCGGGTTTCCAGGTATTCAAATTCGGTGCCATCGTACAGCCCCTGGGCCAGGGCGTTCATATCGCGTCCTGACATGCCGCCATAGGTAATATATCCTTCAAACATGATATTGTAAACACTGGCTTTTGTATGTAACTCCTTGCTTCGCATCGCAATGAATCCGCCCATGTTCACAATGGCGTCTTTTTTTGCACTCATGGTCATCACATCGGCACAGGCAAACATTTCAAGCACTATTTCGCGAATGGTTTTATCCTGATATCCTTTTTCGCGCAATTTGATGAAATAGGCATTTTCAGCAAAACGGGCCGCATCAAATACCACAATTTTACCATATTGATCAGCGAGATGCCTCACCATCTTAAGATTTTCAATTGAAACAGGCTGTCCACCTGATGAATTGCATGTTACGGTAACAATGATAAATGGAATTTTATCTCCCTGGGTTTTCAGAATGTTTTCAAGTTTCACGGGATCAACATTGCCCTTGAACGGATGGGACAAGGTGGTGTCAAATGCCTCGTCAATCGTACAATCTACCGCAGTGGCCTTGCGGAATTCAATATGCCCTTTGGTTGTATCAAAATGAGAATTCCCCGGAATGATGTCGCCCTCTTTGATGAGTACCGAAAAAAGTACATTTTCCGCAGCACGTCCCTGGTGAGTAGGTAAATAGTATTCAAAACCAAGAACGTTCTGAATGGCATCTTTCATTTTAAAATAGGACGAGGCGCCTGCATAACTTTCATCACCCAGCATCATTTCAGACCATTGACGATCGCTCATGGCCCCTGTCCCCGAATCGGTCAATAAATCAATGAAAACCTTGTCACTCCTGAGTCCGAAAAGGTTGTAACCTGAATCTTTGATCCATTTTTCACGTTCCTGGCGGCTGCTCTTTCGGATCGGCTCCACCATCTTGATTTTAAAGGATTCGGCAAAGGGTAATTCCATAGGACATATGTTAAATGGTTTCAGCAAAGATAGAATTTTTTTTCTAACAATTTTTTTCGTAACTACTTGTCTGTTTGCCAAAAATCACGTAGGTTTGCCCAAAAGAAACCGCTGTGAACAGGTTAACAAATACAGGGTGGACAAGTGGGCAAGTGGACTGGTGGCCCTTTGATGAAGTAATTCGTAATTTTTAATTTTTAATATATATTCAATCGTATGACTACAACAACTGGAGTAACCGGAAATGCTTGTCTCACAAAGCTTTCTGATCTGAACGAACTGGCAAAAAGCTCACGGAAAAAGAAACTTGCTGTGGCCGTGGCGCATGACGAACATTGCCTTGAAGCAATATGTGCCGTTGACAGAATGGGATTGGTTGAAGCAATCCTGATCGGAAATGAAAAAAAAATTAATGAAATTGCTGCAAAACTGAACCTCGATGTCAGCGCAATGAAGATTGTCAATGAGGAGGTGGATGCAAATTCTGTGAAGATTGCCGTTAAAATGGTTCGCAATAAGGAGGCTGACATCCTGATGAAGGGCAATGTACCAACCGCCATTTTCCTGCGAGGGGTTCTTGACAAGGAAAACGGATTGCGCAAAGGCGACGTTTTATCTCATTTCGCCCTCTTTGAAATACCAACCTATCATAAATTACTGGGGCTTACCGATGCGGCTATGATTCCTGCGCCCGATTTTAAAACCAAAGTGGCTTTGACGACCAATGCTGTAGAGTTTATGAACAAACTGGGCTATGCAAAACCCAAGGTGGCCGTACTTGCAGCCGTGGAGATGGTCAATGAAGCTATGCCTGCAACGCTTGAAGCAGCCATGCTTTCGAAGATGAGTCAGCGCGGACAGATTAAAAATTGCATTATCGACGGACCATTGGCTTATGACAATGCTGTGAGTGCGGCGAGTGCAAAACACAAGGGAATTGTTAGCGACGTTGCCGGTGATGCCGACCTGCTCATTGTTCCTGATATTGAAGCAGGAAACATTTTATATAAAGCTTTTGGCTTTTCAGCTAACGCCAAACTTGCCGCAGTGGTTCTTGGAGCAGCAGCTCCCATTGTACTCACTTCACGTTCTGATACGGAAGAGTCAAAGCAAGCCAGCATTGTGATGGCAGCAGCAATATAACATCTATTTAACTAATCTGAAATTATGGCAAAAAACCTTTTCCTGACCAAGCCACTCGGCGATTTATTGCAGGAAGCAAAAGACAACAAAGCAGGTTTAAAGAAAACCCTAACTGGTTTTAATCTGACCACTTTGGGAATCGGAGCCATCATCGGGGCTGGGATTTTTGTCCTTACTGGGCAGGCTGCCGCACAGTATGCCGGTCCTGCCATCGTGATTTCATTTATCATATCGGGCATTGCCTGTGCATTTGCCGGATTATGTTACGCCGAGTTCGCGGCGATGATCCCAATCTCAGGGAGTGCTTATACATACTCCTATGCAACGTTGGGTGAATTCCTGGCGTGGATCATCGGCTGGGATTTGATTCTTGAGTACTTGTTTGCAGCATCTACAGTATCTGTGGGGTGGTCAGGTTATGTGGTCAGTTTTTTGAAAGACTTCGGTATTTTTATTCCAACTGCAATGACTGCAGCAACGGGATCTGTGCTGGTTGAGGTTCCCAAGCTGGGATGGCAGGAACTCACCGAGAATCTCAGTACGGGGTTACTGGCCCAGGGAATAAATGTGGATGCACTGCCACATGTTACCGCGATCATCAATCTTCCGGCCATGTTTATCATTGCAGCACTTACCTCTTTACTCATTATTGGTATAAGGGAGTCGGCCAATTTCAATAACATCATGGTCGTCGTGAAGATTGCGGTTATTATTTTGTTTATTGCTATCGGAATAGCATTCGTGCAGGCTGGAAACTGGCATCCTTTTATTCCGAAAAATACCGGTGTATGGGGCCATTTTGGCTGGAGCGGTATTTTGCGGGGAGCAGGTGTGATCTTTTTTGCTTACATCGGTTTCGATGCGGTGTCTACGGCGGCACAGGAGGCGAAAAACCCCCAACGTGATATGCCCATAGGGATTCTTGGGTCTCTGAGTGTTTCCACGGTTTTGTATATCCTGGTGGCGATCATACTCACAGGAATCGTCAGCTATACAACGCTGAATGTTGCTGATCCGGTAGCTGTAGGCGTTAATGCGATGGGAGAGAGCATGTTCTGGCTCCGTCCGATCGTGAAAATTGCAGCCATTGCCGGGTTGAGTTCTGTGATCCTTGTCATGCTGATGGGGCAACCGCGAATTTTTTATGCGATGTCAAAAGATGGTTTGCTCCCTCCTGTTTTTTCCAAAGTACATCCAAAGTATAAAACTCCCTATGTAAGTACCATTCTTACCGGATGTGTAGCCATTGTACTTGCCGGCGTGCTGCCAATCAGCATATTGGGAGAACTTGTTTCAATTGGTACCCTGCTGGCTTTCGCTATTGTTTGTATCAGTATCATTGTTTTGCGCAAAACCCGGCCTGATATCGAACGGCCATTTCGTACACCCCTGGTGCCCCTGATTCCCATTTTGGGAACTCTTATTTGCTTTGTTCAAATGGCTGCGTTACCCATGGATACCTGGCTACGACTTATCATCTGGATGGCAATCGGATTTGTAATTTACTTTGCTTATGGTTATCATCATAGCAAACTAAGAAATTTTCCCAAAAACTCAAAATAAGCGAATTCCAATGAAAGACATCAGGGTTCTCGCCATTAATCCAGGATCTACATCGACCAAGATTGCCGTATATCAGAATACGGAGCCTATCTTTTTAAAAAACATCAAGCATACCACCGAAGAACTTGCTCCGTTTCCAAGAATCGCCGATCAGTTCCAGTTTCGCAAAGAGCTCATATTGAAGCAGCTGAGTGAAGCTGATATAAACATAGACGGGTTACAGGCCGTAGTTGGCAGGGGTGGATTACTTAAACCGATCCCATCCGGAATCTATGAAGTAAATGATGCAATGATCGCCGATTTGAAAAATAGTCCTTATGGTGAACATGCCAGTAATCTGGGCGGCTTGATTGCCAATAACCTGGTGCAATCTATGCCAAATGCTAAAGCCTATATTGTTGATCCGATTGTGGTTGATGAATTCGATGACATTGCAAGAATCTCAGGGCATCCGTTGTTGGCGCGTCTTTCAATTTTTCATGCCTTGAATCAAAAAGCCACTGCCCGGGAATATGCAAAATCGATTCGTCGCAAATATGAAGATCTGAACCTCATTGTTGTACATCTTGGCGGAGGCATTACCATTGGGGCTCATCAGAAGGGCCGGGTGATCGATGTAAACCAGGGCCTTGACGGTGAAGGTCCTTTCAGCCCTGAGCGTACAGGAACGTTGCCGGTTGGTGATCTTGTCAGGCTCTGTTTTAGTGGCAAGTATTCACTGAAGGAGGTTCAAAAAATGGTGAAAGGGGAGGGCGGATTGGTTGCTTATCTTGGTACCAACAACGCCTACGATGTTGAAAAGATGGTGGATGCAGGCGATGCCCATGCCGAATTAATATACCATGCCATGGCTTATCAGGTTGCCAAATATGTTGGTGAAATGTACACTGTGTTGAAATGTGAGGTTGATGCCATCCTTATTACAGGCGGTATTGCCTACGACAAAGGTTTTGTAAACTGGATCCAGGAACGTGTTTATAAACTGGCGCCCATTCATATTTACCCTGGTGAAGATGAAATGAAAGCATTGGCCATCAATGGGTTGATGGTTGTTCGTGGTGAACTGGAAGTGAAGGAATACACGTATAACATCATTGCTGTATGATTTTACATCATCAGCAACATCTCTCTCACCAAATTTTCCGTGCCTTCTGCAATCTGACTGATGGAGGCATCAAGCATGTAACAGGGGGTGGTAAATAGTTTTCTCACCTTATCGATAACCACCTCGCCGTGATCAGTTTGCGTGTATTGATTTCCCATCTTTTCAATAAAACTTTCTGATGAAGGGTCATCGCCGGTGGTGAGATTCGTTCCTTTGAAAAGTTTTGCCAGAATCACCGGGGCAATGCACATAGCGCCAATGGGCTTCCCGGCTTCAAACATCGTTTTAACGGCTGTTTCCACTTCAGGATTTACCCTGCAATCATCACCTTTGAAAGCCCAGTCGCAGAGGTTTTTAGCCGCTCCAAATCCTCCGGGAAATATCAGGGCATCGAAGCCGGTGGCTTGAAATGCGCTCAAAGGTTTGATATTGCCCCTTGCAATGCGGGCCGATTCGGTCAAAACATTTCGTTTTTCCGGCATCTCGATGCCGGTAACATGATTCACGACATGATGTTGTTGAATATCTGGAGCAAAACACTGAGATGTCGCCCCGGCTTTGTCAATGGCTAACAGGGTCAGCACTGCCTCATGAATTTCGGCTCCATCATAAACACCACATCCGGCTAGAATTACTGCAAAATTTTTCATATTCCTGGTTTTTTTCGACAAGGATCAAAAGTATAGAATTTTTTCCGTTTTTTCCAATGCTTTAAGTAACTTCGTGTCATCATGCAGTTAATGATCTCTGGTTAAATCATCCGCTTATATAGATTGTGAATGGAAGCTGTTCGATATGGGTGGAATATTTATTTAACTTTGCGCAAAATTTATGTAACTCAAAAAACTGATTCTGATGAAGAAACTCCAGATGGTTGACTTACGCAGCCAGTATCTCAACATCAAAACCGAAATAGACAAGGGAATTCAGGAGGTAATTGACGCCTGTGCTTTCATCAATGGACCTGCTGTTCATACGTTTCAAAAAAATATGGAGCAATATCTTGGCGTGAAACATGTGATTCCCTGTGCCAATGGTACCGATGCACTACAGGTAGCCATGATGGCCCTTAACCTGAAACCCGGCGATGAGGTGATCACCACCTCCTTCACCTTTATTGCTACTGCCGAAGTAATAGCCTTACTCAAACTAACCCCTGTATTGGTAGACGTTGATCCTGGCACTTTCAACATCGATCCGAAGGCTATTGAGCGGGCCATCACACCGAAAACCAAAGCCATTGTGCCGGTTCATCTTTTTGGACAAACAGCGCCTATGGAAGAGATCATGGAAATTGCCGGTAAATATAACCTCTTTGTAATCGAAGATAACTGCCAGGCCATCGGTTCAGATTATACTTTCAATGACCATACAACGAAAAAGGCCGGTACTATTGGTCACATCGGATGTACTTCGTTTTTCCCCTCGAAAAACCTGGGTTGTTACGGTGATGGTGGAGCCATTTTTACCAATGATGATGAACTGGCGAAACAGATGCGGGTGGTGGTGAACCATGGAATGACAATACGTTATTACCACGATTACGTTGGAGTTAACTCACGCCTCGACAGCATTCAGGCTGCCATTCTAAACGTGAAACTTGGCCTGCTCAATGAGTATGCTGACAAAAGGCGTGCTGCTGCCGATTTTTACGACAATGCATTTGCCAATCATCCCAAACTGAGCACACCGGTGCGCTATGCCAAATCAACTCATGTTTTCCATCAATACACCCTGGTAACGAAAGATGTTGACAGAAAAGCCCTGATTGATTATCTTGCGTCCAAAGAAATTCCGGCTATGATCTATTACCCTGTGCCTTTGCACATGCAGAAAGCTTATCTTGATCCAAGATACAAAGCCGGAGATTTCCCGGTGACAGAGCAACTGTCGGAAACAGTTTTCTCCCTGCCAATGCATACCGAACTAGATCAGGAGCAATTGACTTATATTACAGGGCATGTGCTTGATTTTTTAAACCGATGATCATGGAAAAAGAATATTTTGCCCATGAATCGGCTATCGTAGATGAAGGGTGTAAAATTGGCAAAGGAACAAAAATCTGGCACTTTACACACATCATGAAAGGATGTGTCATTGGTGAAAATTGCAACCTTGGCCAGAATGTGGTGATTTCACCGGATGTGGTGCTTGGCAAAAATGTGAAAGTCCAGAACAACGTTTCGATTTACACCGGTGTAATTTGCGAAGATGACGTTTTTTTAGGCCCATCGATGGTTTTTACCAATGTAATCAACCCGCGCAGCCACATTTTGCGTAAAGATCAGTATCAGAAGACAATGGTAAGACATGGCGCTTCGATAGGCGCCAACGCTACGATCGTGTGCGGCAATGAGATCGGCGATTTTTCTTTCATCGGCGCCGGTTCAGTCGTCACCAAAGATGTGCCGGCATACGCGCTGATCGTTGGCAATCCCGGACGCCATGCAGGCTGGATGAGCGAATATGGCCACCGGTTGCATTTTGATGAAAATAATATCGCCGTTTGCCCTGAAAGCCACGAAAAATACGAGCTTACGAAAGATGGAAAAGTCAATAAACTTTGAGAATAACCCATGACAGAAAAGCATAGACCCATTAATTTTGCGCTGATCGGCGCGGCGGGATACATCGCACCCCGCCACATGAAAGCAATTAAAGACACAGGGAATCAACTGGTTTGTGCTCTTGATCCTTACGATGGTGTTGGTATCATTGACAGTTATTTTCCGCATGCCGATTTTTTTATCGAACCAGAAAGGTTTGACCGGCATCTCGACAAACTGCACCGTTTGGCCCGTTCGAAAAAACAACTTGACGATCGGAAGGTTGATTATGTGAGCATCTGTTCGCCGAATTATATGCACGATTCCCATATCCGTTTGGCGTTGCGCAATGATGCCCATGCCATATGCGAAAAACCAATCGTTCTCAATCCGTGGAACCTGGATGCTCTTGGGAAAATTGAAAACGAAACCGGGAAAAAAGTTTTTACCATCCTTCAGTTACGCCTCCATCCCTCCATCAAGGCATTACGCGAGCAAATTCAACACGGCCCCAAGGGTAAAATTTACGATCTTGATCTCACCTACATTACATCCAGGGGAAATTGGTACGCCCGATCCTGGAAAGGCGACATCTCAAAATCAGGAGGGATCGCCACCAATATCGGAGTCCATTTTTTTGACATGCTTACCTGGATATTCGGAAAAATGAAAGACAACGTTGTACATGTGTTGGAAGATACCAAAGCCGGTGGTTACCTTCAGCTTGAACATGCCAATATCCGCTGGTTTTTAAGCATCGACTATAATGATATTCCCATTGAAGTGCAAAAGACAGGGAAAAGAACTTACCGCTCACTGCTGATGGGCGACAAGGAAATTGAATTCAGTGAGGGATTTGGCGACCTGCATACAGAGATGTACCGGGAAATAATTGCGGGCCGGGGATTCGGACTTATGGATGCCAAACAAAGCATCAACATTGTTTGCAACATCCGAAACAGCAGTCCTATTGGTTTACAGGGGGATTACCATCCTATTTTGAAAACAATTTCCAAATAATTGTACGATTATAAACATCTGTGTTCCACAGGTATTGTTCTTTGTTCGATATTCGTTAACTTGCCCACGTTTTAGGGGTTTGATCTTAAAAATAATTTTTATGAAAATATTGGTAACAGGAGGAACAGGCTATATCGGGTCACATACGGTGGTAGAACTCCAGGCAAAAGGACACGAAGTAATCATTGTCGACAATCTCTCCAATTCATCCATTGAGGTACTTGACAACATTGCGAAGATTTCGGGAAAGAAGCCATTATTTGAGAAGTTTGACCTCACAGACCCTGAAAAAACAGCTGCATTTTTCAAGTTACATAACGACATCAGTGCCATCATTCATTTTGCAGCGTTCAAAGCGGTTGGTGAATCAGTTGAATTTCCACTGATGTACTACCGCAACAACCTGATATCCCTGATCAACATTCTACAGGGCATGATCGATAATAATATCCGGGATATCGTTTTTTCTTCTTCCTGTACGGTTTACGGGCAACCGGAGGTGCTTCCCGCACGGGAAGATACACCTGTTCAATCAGCGGCATCCCCATACGGAAATACCAAACAGATTTGTGAAGAGATTATTACCGATAGCAGCATCAGCGCCAACATCCATGGGATATTATTAAGGTATTTTAATCCAATCGGGGCGCATGATACAGCCTTTATCGGCGAACTTCCGCTGGGCGTTCCTAATTGTCTTATGCCATATATCACCCAAACTGCCATCGGCAAACGGCCTTTTCTCCGTGTTTGGGGTGATGATTATGAAACTCCTGATGGTACCGCCATCCGCGATTACATCCACGTGGTTGACCTGGCAAAAGCCCATGTGATTGCTGTGGAGCGGCTCACCGGGGATAAAGGGAAGAAGAATATTGAGGTGTTCAATCTTGGAACCGGAAACGGTTTTTCTGTAATGGAAGTAATCAAGTCGTTTGAATATACCTCCGGCGTGAAATTGAATTACGAAATCAAAGAACGCCGGGCTGGCGACATCGTTAAAGTTTGGGCTGACACCGATTTTGCAAACAGGGAATTGGGCTGGAAAGCCGAAAAAACACTCGATGAAATGACCCGGTCGGCATGGAAGTGGGAGCAGGCACTGGCGAAAAAAAAATAGCAAAACAGCAAAATAGCAAAACTATGAAAACCATCTTAATCACCGGGGGCGCCGGTTTCATTGGCTCCCATGTCGTTCGCAGGTTTGTAAAAAAATATCCGGATTACAAAATTGTTAACCTCGACAATCTGACTTATGCAGGAAACCTGGCCAACCTGCGTGATATCGAAAAGGAGCCCAATTATGAATTTATCAAAGCCGATATTACTGCCGGCGAACTGATGAAGGCACTCTTTAAAAAATATCGTTTCGATGGGGTTATTCACCTCGCTGCCGAATCGCATGTTGACCGGTCCATCAGCAGTCCGATGGAGTTTATTTATGCCAATATTTTAGGCACGGTAAACCTTCTCAATGCTGCCCGTGTGATATGGGAGGATTTTACCGACAAAAAGTTTTATCACATCTCAACCGATGAGGTTTATGGTTCGCTTGGCGCTACCGGATTTTTCTACGAAGATACAGCTTACGATCCCCGGAGTCCATATTCTGCGTCTAAAGCAAGCTCCGATCACCTCGTCAGGGCTTATAACCACACTTATGGTTTGCCTACGGTGATTTCCAATTGCTCAAACAACTATGGACCTTTTCAATTCCCCGAAAAGCTGGTTCCATTAGCCATACACAATATTAAACATAACAAATTGGTCCCGGTTTACGGTAAAGGTGAAAATATCCGCGACTGGTTATTTGTGGAAGATCATGCCAATGCCATCGACCTGATATATCATGAGGGAAAGATTGCTGAAACTTACAACATTGGCGGCCATAATGAGTGGAAAAACATTGATCTGATCCACTTGCTTTGTGAAATCATGGACCGCAAACTGAAACGATCGGCAGGTACGTCTGCCAACCTCATCACCTATGTTAAAGACCGCGCTGGGCATGATTTACGCTATGCCATTGATTCAGGTAAAATTCAAAAGGAACTGGGATGGAAACCCAGCCTGCAGTTCGCCGAAGGTCTTGAAAAAACAGTAGACTGGTACCTCGCAAACGAAGAATGGATGAAAAATGTCACTTCGGGCGATTACCAGAAATATTACGACAACCAATACACGAAGCGATAATATTTACAGAGACGTTGCATGCAACGTCTCTACATTCCCAATCTTCGAAATAAGGCCCTGCAAAACATTGCCAGGGCCTACTTCTGTAAAATTATCAGCGCCGTCAGCGATCATATGCTGTACCATTTGTGTCCAGAGAACAGGAGCAGTTAACTGATCAATGAGGTTCTTCTTTATCTGAGCAGGATCGGTAACACGAAGGCCTGTTGCATTCTGATAGATCGGGCAAACAGGAGTATTTACAGTGGTCGCATTAATGGCTTCAGCCAGTTCCAGACGGGCAGGTTCCATGAGAGGTGAGTGAAAAGCCCCTCCAACTTTAAGGGGTAAAGCTCTGCGGGCGCCGGCGGCTTTGAGTCTTTCACATGCCACTTCAATGCCTTTCATGCTCCCCGATATGACAAGTTGTCCGGGACTGTTGTAATTGGCCGGAACCACTATTTCATCAATGGCATTACAAATTTCCTCAACTTTGGCATCTTCCAGTCCAAGAATAGCTGCCATCGTTGAAGGCTCTTTTTCACATGCTTTTTGCATGGCCTGTGCCCGGGCAGAAACGAGCCGCAGCCCATCTTCAAACAATAACGCTTTGCTGGCAACCAATGCTGAAAATTCGCCGAGTGAATGACCGGCAACCATATCCGGTTTAAATCCATCTCCGAGTGTAGCCGCAAGAATTACGGAGTGAAGAAAAATGGCCGGTTGGGTAACCTTCGTCTGGCGAAGGTCTTCGTCGGTTCCCGCAAACATCAGATCGGTGATACGGAACCCGAGAATTTCATTGGCTTTTTCAAACATCTCTTTGGCCAGTGAAGAATTGTCGTAAAGGTCTTTGCCCATCCCAACAAACTGGGCGCCTTGCCCCGGAAAAACATATGCTTTCATAATTCTGCTATTTTGCTATTTTGCTATTTTGCATTTTACCAGTTTACCATTTTACCATTTACTTCCGGTCACCCAAAAATCGCAGGAGAAACATAAACAGGTTGATGAAATCAAGATAAAGGGTGAGCGCCCCCAGTATGCTTAGTTTTCTGGAATTTGCTTCGCCATATTCACCGGCGCCGGCGCCAATCCTTTTCAGTCGTTGAACGTCATATGCGGTTAACCCGGTGAAAATCAAAACACCAACCACGCTGATGATATAGTCCATGGTACCGCTGTGCAGGAAGAAATTTACCATCATGGCAACTATAAGCCCAACCATTCCCATCATCATAATAGATCCGAATTTTGTCAGATCGGTTTTAGTGGTGTACCCGGTAACTGCCATTATGCCAAACATTGCGGCTGTAATTGCAAAGGTTTTATATACCGAAGCAGCTGTATAAACAAGCAAAATGAAACTCAGACTCATGCCCATCAGTACAGAAAATGAGATAAATAATAGTGTCAAAACGGCAGGCGACAGCCGCTGAAATCCGAAAGACATTAATAGAACAAAGCCAAGCGGAGCAAGCATAACTATCCAACCCAACGGAGTCATTCCTCTGGTTTCGACATTGACCAGACTTCCCATCAGCGATTCGGAAGAGCTGAACCAGTAAGCGGTTACTGCCGTAACAAACATGGCCAGGGTCATCCAACCGAAAACCTGTGTCATAAATGATTTTGCAACCGCAGCATCCTGTATGCCTGGCTGTGATGCATAAAAACTTCTGTTATTTGATTGTTCAAACATTTTTTTAATCTCCATGTTTAAGTTAATTATTCAATTGATCAATGCAGTTTTGTACTGATCAGATGCAAAAACTCTGCCCGGGTTTTATCGCGCTCAAACGCGCCAACAAAATCGGAAGTTGTTGTGACAGAATTTTGTTTCTGAACACCGCGCATGGCCATACACAAATGTTGTGCCTCAATTACAACTGCCACCCCCAGTGGTTTCAGTGTGTC
>JBAXFM010000057.1:0-21935 GCA_037139855.1 Bacteroidota bacterium | reverse complement strand
TAAAAGCGCAATTATAATCTAACATAAAATTGTATGGTATGTTAAGAAATTTACTGTTTACTATTGGTTTTGTACTGGCAACAAGTGTGTTGGTCTTTTCACAGACCGGGTCGGGAACACTCAAAGGAAAAATTATTGACAAAACAACCAAAGAGCCGATCTCCTTTGCGAATGTTGTTGTTGAAGTCGGGGGTGTGCAGGTCGGAGGATCAACTTCCGATTTTGACGGAAACTTTACCATCAAACCAATTCCCCCCGGAAAAGTTGACCTCAAAGCCAGTTTTGTCGGATATAATCCCTTTATGTACCGTGGGATTTATGTCTCCCCTGACAAAATTACCTTCCAGAATCTCGAACTGGAAGCCTCCACAACCACCCTCAAAGAAATTGAAGTTGTGGATTACAAGGTTCCTTTGATCTCCAAGGACCAGACAACTTCGGGAGGAACAGTTACCTCCGAGGAAATTTCAAAAATGGCCAACAAATCAGCCTCAGCCGTTGCCACTACCGTTGGAGGAGTCTCAACTGACGCAAACGGCAACATCACCAGTATGCGTGGCCAGCGTTCATCCGGAACGGTATATTTCATTGACGGGATGCGTGTTACGGGAGGAAGTGCTCTTCCCCAAAGCGCCATCGAACAGGTTGAAGTTATCCTGGGGGGAACCCCGGCTGCCTATGGGGACGCAACCGGCGGTATCATCAATGTTACCACCAAAGGACCGTCCAAAGATTTTTCCGGAGGTGTAGATTTGCAAACATCACAATACCTGGACGCCTTCGGTTACAACCGGTTGGGATTGAACTTTACCGGTCCGCTGTTTTCAAAAAAAGATACCGTCCGTGGATATAAGACTCCGATCATGGGTTTCTTTATTGCCGGTGACCTGATTTATCAGAAAGACGGACAACCTGCAGCGTTTCCAAATTACAAAGTAACAGACGACGTACAACACAGTTTATCAGTGGCCCCGTTGCGTTTATATGGCGAAAGCAATGCCGTATTTTTGAATTCAGAGTTTCTGACCTTCAATCAAATGGAAACCACAAAAAGCACCTTGAATTCTGCAGGAACCAACATCAACGTTTCAGGTAAACTTGATTTCCGTGTAGCGCCAACGATCAATTTATCTATTGGAGGTACATTCGCATGGTACGACAGCCGTAATTTCAGCTTTGCAAACTCTTTGATGAACTGGCAAAACAATTCACATTCCAATGGTTATACCTGGCGTGTGAACGGACGGTTTACCCAGCGTTTCCCAACCGCATCCGACAGCAAGAATTTTGTTAAAAATATTTACTACTCCATCGGCGCTGACTTTACCCGCCAATTTGCCAAAACAGAAGATGCCGAACACAAGGATAACTTTTTCGAATATGGTTATGTAGGAAGTTTTTCAACCCATACCATCCGTGCATACACCCCGACACTCGCTTATGACTCCGTTCTCAAAATGTGGGGACACCTTCAGAATGGAACACGCGATACGATTGTAATTTTCAAGGGTTCCGACCTGAACCCCGAATCAGCCAACTGGACAAACCAATATTATAGTTTATTCGACACTCCGACCGGACATTATGAGAATATTGACGAGATCATTTCCGGTAAAGGATTGATCAACGGAATGTCTCCCTCCGGTCCTTATGGCATTTTTGCTGGTTTTGGGGGCAGACCAGGCGGTTACAATGAAAGCACCAGTGATCAGATTGCAGTGAATGCCTCTTTTGCAGCCGACTTTGGCAATCATGAAATCCAGATCGGATTGCAATACCAGCAGCGTAAAAGTTCAGGATATGGCAATACAGGAACTTTGCTTTGGGATGCCATGCGTGGATTGACCAATGCCCAGCTGAAGGATTTGGACCTTTCAAATCCTCAACCTATTTACCGGAATGGAGTTTTCATGGATACCATCAATTACTTCCGCAATTATGTACCGGTGCTTCAGCGAAATTTCGATATCAGTTTGCGCAAAAAACTTGGCTTACCGGTAGATGGCAGCGATTGGATCGATATGAATTCTTATGATTTTGCAAAAAATACCATTAACTATTACGATAAATACATGCAACTTCATACTTTGTCTACCGCCGGACAAATGCTGACCATGGATATGTTTGATGCCGAGGAAGTGTTGAATAACGGTTCCCCAATTGTTGGTTATTATGGATATGATTATACCGGGAAAAAACAATCGGGCAACGTCAGTTTTGATGATTTCTTTACCCAAACGGATGCAAATGGCAACTACACCCGTGCCATTGGTCCTTATCAACCTATTTATATAGCAGGGTACATTCAGGATAAATTTGCTTTTAAAGATTTGATTTTCAATGTTGGGGTTCGTGTCGACCGTTTTGATGCCAATCAACCGGTTTTGAAAGACCCTTATTTGTTTTATCCTGCAAAAACTGTTGCTGAAGTTTCACAGCTCAATGGAACACCGATTTCTCATCCATCCGGAATTGGAAGCGATTATATTGTTTATGTTGATGATGCCAACAATCCTGCTCAAATCACAGGTTACCGCAGTGGTAACGCCTGGTATAATGCCGAAGGCAGCGTGATTACAGACCCTGTTCGTGTTCTTGACCGTGGTAACGGTGTACAGCCATACCTGGTTGACCCATCCAATAAAACCGTGCAGGCAAATGTATTTCAGGATTACGATCCCCAGACCAACTGGATGCCCCGTATCTCCTTTTCTTTCCCGATCAGTGACGATGCCTTGTTCTATGCCCATTATGATATTTTGACTCAAAGACCATCATCAGCCGAGGTTCAGATTCAACCTGTCTCTTATTACTACATCGGGGTAACCGGTTCATCAGGTACCATCAACAACCCAAACCTTAAACCAGAAAAGACCATTGACTATGAACTTGGTTTTCAACAAAAAATCAACAACTCATCTTCGCTCAAATTAGCCGTGTTCTATCGCGAAATGCGTGATCAGATTCAGCAGTACCGTTTAAGCGGCGCTTATCCCAAAACCTATTATTCATATACCAACATCGATTTTGGTACGGTAAAAGGATTGACGCTTACCTACGATTTACGCCGGTCGGGAAATGCCAGGTTGCGTTTTAATTACACCCTGCAGTTTGCAGATGGTACAGGTTCAGATCCCGACGCAGCTGCTACGATCATCCGTTCAGATCAGCCGAACCTTCGTACATTGAACCCTTTGAATTTTGACCGTCGTCACCAATTCAATATCAGCTTCGATTATCGCTGGGGCAGTGGAAAAGATTACAACGGGCCGGTTATTAACCGTAAGAAAAGTGGTAAAGCGCCTGTACAATTCCTGTCTAACCTTGGCGCCAATCTTACCCTTACCGGTGGATCCGGCACCCCATATACACAAACAAGTAAAATCCTGCCATTTGGCGCCATGGGTCCCATCAAGGGAAGTGTCAACGGCGCCCGGTTACCATGGCAGTTTCTTATCAGCGCCCGTTTTGACAAAGATTTCAATTTTGCGCTTAATAAGAAAAAAGATGGTACCATCAATGTGTATATTGAATTCGCAAACTTGTTGAACACACAAAACGTTACTGCAGTTTATCCGGGCACGGGCGATGCCGCCGACGATGGTTTTCTCACAGCGCCGGAATGGCAGAATGCTATAAGCCAGCAGATTGATCCTCAATCGTATCGTGACTTGTATTCGATTCAGATGAATAACCCGTATCGCTATAGCTCTCCGCGGACCATCAGATTAGGTCTTATGTTCAATTTCTAATGTGTTTGACAATGTTAATGAGAAGAAATCCCGGTATTTTTAAAAATAATGCAACTATGAAAAATATTTTTCGCTTTTTAGTGATCACACTCTGCTGCATGGTTATCTCAAATGTGCTTTCTGCGGAGGAATTTCACAAGGTGGGTGGCACCAAGAGCACCAACACAATTAAAGAAACAGCCGCTGGCTGTGCCTCTGGGTCGAGTTACAAATATCTTGATATCAATAATGTAAGAACACTTTGCTATTCTTATGGCAATGGATGGTTTCTCGAAAACGCCGAATATGAAATCCCAAAAGGCTCCAAGAAGACCTCTATGTTCTCCTTCTCCCTTTGGATTGGCGGTATTGATGTCAACAATAACCTGAAACTGGCGGCGTATCGATACGGACAAGGACCTGCAACAGCCACTGCCCACACAAAAAACGACTTCTGGCCTGGCCCTTTAACAGTTGATGGTACTGCGGCTATCAGTTCAGAAACCTGTTCAGAGTATGATAAGCTGTATCCGATCACCCGGCTTGAAGTACAGGAATTTATTGCATGGTGGGATAATCAGGCAGAATTTCCGAATTATTCCATTCCCAAGTCGATCACGGATTGGCCTGCACATGGAAACAAGAGTAAAGGACAAGCTTATTATCTTGCGCCCTTTGTTGATTTAAATGGCGATGGTAATTATGATCCTAAACAAGGTGATTATCCTTATTATGATCTGGCAAATAAACTTTGTCCAATTAATCTGAAACCAGGCGCTCGTCTTGCCCGTGCAAAAATCAGGAATGGCGGAGAGGCCGACACCATGGGAATTCTGGTTGACCAGGTATTAAAAGGTGATCAGACGCTTTGGAGCGTTTATAATGACAAGGGTAATTATCACTCGGAAACTACCGGAGAGCCCATCGGTATGGAAATCAGAGCGCAATATTTTGCCTTTGCCACAAATGATGAAATAAACAACATGACCTTTTATTCCTATGAACTCATCAACCGTTCAACCTATACGCTTACCGGCACCTATTTCAGCCAATGGGTTGACCCTGATCTGGGGTATTCAAATGATGACTTTGTTGGTTGTGATGTGAACCGGGGTTTGGGTTATTGTTACAACGGAACTCCTATTGACGGAACCGGTCAGAGTTTTGCATACGGCGCTCACCCACCGGCAATCGGAGTTGACTTTTTTCAGGGGCCCTATATGGATCCTGACGGGTATGACAATCCCTCTTTCAAGGGGAATGGCGTGAAAGGCCCAACCTTTAAAGGAAGTTGCGATATTGTTGGTATGGATGGCAGTGTTATAAAAATGGGATACGGCACCGGGGGATCGGATTCTGCGATGTTCAAGGTTCGCGCCGAAGCAATTAACGGGATTAACTTTGGGGATGGAATCGTTGATAATGAACGGTTTGGGATGAGACGTTTTGTTTACCACAATAACAACAACTCTGGTGTTCCTGAATATATGCAGGATCCTGATTACGCTCCTGAATATTACCTGTTTTTACGAGGTATCTGGAAAGATAATTCAACGATGGTTTATGGAGGAAATGCAAATACCAAGGCTGGCGGCTATGGTCCTGATTGCGATTTTATGTTTCCGAATTTGTCCGACGTTTGTGACTGGGGTACCAAAGGTCTGCCACCGAATGGCCCAAAGGAATGGACCGAAGTTACGGCGAAGAACAACCCTTCCGACCGCCGCTTTATGCAGTCTGCCGGACCGTTTAAACTGGAACCTGGCGCTTGTAATTATATTACAGTGGGTATTCCATGGGCTCGTTCAATTTCTGGAACCCCTGAAGAATCCGTGAGATTATTGCAGCAAGTTGATGATAAAGCGCAAAGCCTTTTTGATAACTGTTTTGCCGTATTAAACGGACCAAATGCCCCTGATGTTTCTATTGAGGAATTGCCTAATTCATTGATTCTGTACTTGTCGAACCGTAAATGGAATGACCTTGGCAACAACTACAATGAAAAATATCAGGAGGTTGATCCTGCCATCAGAAACAGTGATTCACTCTATCGTTTTGAAGGTTATCAGATTTACCAGCTTAAAGATGCAACTGTTTCAGCAGCAGATATATATGATAATACCAAAGCGCGTATTGTTGCAGAATGTGATGTTCAAAATGGTGTAACAAAACTTGTCAACTGGACCTATGATCAAAATATCGGAGGAAATATTGGACAGGTTATGACGGCAGGTGAAGATAAAGGTGTAAGACATTCGTTTGTTTTTACAAGCGATATGTTCGCTACTGGCGATGATCGTTTGATCAACCACAAACAATATTATTATATGGCGGTGGCTTATGGCTACAACCAATTTAAAAAGTATGTACAAACAGATCCGCTGGCGCTTGACGGACAGAAGAAACCTTACCTCATGGGCCGTAGCAACCTGAAAGTATATACGGCTATCCCACATACACCACTTGGCGTAATTCCAAACTCTACCTATGGTGAGGGCCCGGTGATTACACGTATCCAGGGACAGGGAAATGGCGGAATGGTTACTGATATGAGTCTTGCAAGTATCAATGAAGTAATGTCAAAGCCCCCTATTGATTCAACGAAAACGAAATTGGGAGATCCTGATTATCCGATCGTTTACAACCCGACCTATCTCGTTTCCAAAGGACCGTTGCAAGTGAAAGTAATTGACCCGTTGAATGTGGTGAATGGTGAATATACCGTTAAATTTGATTCAATGGTTGAAGTTAAAGCCAACAATCCTTTTGCCATTGGTATGGTGTTCCCGGATACTAAAAAAATTCTGTTCGGGAAATGGAAATTGATTAACAATGCAACTGGTGTTGTCTATCATTCTGATACAACGACCATATATCAATATGAGCAGTGTTTCCTTGACCTTGGCATCGCATTAACAATCAGCCAGGCTCCCAATGCCGGCGACTCTGTAAGGGGGACCCTTACAGCTACCAATGGTTTAATATATGCCTCACCGGCCTTGTATGCTGATAGTACCAGAAGGTGGCTTTCCGGTGTTCCCGACAGCGATGTTCCTGATTCTAAACAAAACTGGATACGTTCAGGAACCTACAAGGGCTCTGACACCCATTATTATGACTGGAATATGGGAAGTGGTTCTAAAGGATCACCCGCTGACCCCAATAAAAACTTCCAGAAAATTCAGGGGGGTACCTGGGCGCCTTATTGCCTTACCGCAAGCAGCGATAAAATAACAACGGCCAATCCACAGGGTGAAGAGTTGGAGGTTGGTCCGGCATTATCAAAGATTACGAAATCTTATGCCAACATTTCCAATATCCCCAGCGTAGATGTTGTTATGACTCCTGATAAGAAATTATGGACCAGATGTCCTGTAATTGAAATGTGTCCTAATTCGAAACTTGCTGAAAATGCAGCGAAGTTTTTTGGATATCGTATGTCGCCGTCAGTGAATGTGGATGGCGACACGGGTGTTGTGAGCAGTGATCCGATGTATAATTCAAATTATCTTAGTTCAGTTGGTATGGGCTGGTTCCCGGGATATGCTATCAACATGGAGACCGGAGAGCGTTTGAACATCATGTTTGGTGAGAATTCATGGCTTGTATCAGACAATGGACGTGACATGAAATGGAATCCTTCGAGCCGTATTTATGATGCTGCCGGAACCCCTGTATTTGGCGGACAACATTATGTTTATATCATGAATCATTATAAATATTCGCTTTCAGGAGGTGTAATCCTTGACTTTCCTGCTTATGATGGAGGGGCTTACCTCATGACCATATTGCCAAAGAACTCATTTAAACCTTATGCATACGGTACAGCATTGTATGTAAATATTCCCTTATCGATTGAAGGACAACCATGGTTAAGCAATGCAGTTACTACAAAGATCCGTATCTCAAAGCCATATAAACGGTATTATTCCACACCGATGCCTGAGGGTTCAACGGATACTGTAAACTCCAATTATCCAATGTATGTTTTCAACACGAACACTATTTCAACCTCTAAGAATGTTACGGAAAAATCAACGACAGATCTTGATCTGATCAATGTTGTTCCCAATCCTTATTATGCCTATGATGATTATGAGCGGAATCAGCTGGATAATCGGATCAAAGTTGTGAATCTCCCAAATAAATGTGTTGTGACCATCTTTGATATGAGTGGAACCATGATTCGTCAGTTTAATGTAGATAAATCGGGTATCACTTTACCAAGAGGTTCAACTTCAGGTTTGAATACGGATGCGAAAACATCAGTAGACTGGGATTTGAAAAATTTCGCGGGTATACCAATTGCAGGAGGAGTTTATCTGATACACGTGAAGGCGGACGGGCTTGGAGAGCGCACAATCAAATGGTTTGGAATATTGCGCCCTGTCGATTTGAACTCATTGTAATGGTATTTACGATTTATAAAATGAAAACAACAAAAAATTCCAGGATTATGAAAAATATATATAACTGCTTAGTTGCAATATTCTTGATGGGATTGGTTTTTTTGCCCATGGATAAAGTAACAGCTGGAAACAAGGACCGCTCGGGTCAGGCTGGCGCCGCGGAATTGTTGATTAACCCATGGGCACGAAGCTCAGGTTGGGGTGGGGTCGGAACTTCTTGCGGTCATGGTCTTGAAGCATTGTTTACCAATGTTGCCGGGACTGGATTTACGAAGGGAACCGACATCATTTTTTCCTATACCAATTGGCTTAAAGGCTCAGGCGTAAACCTCATGGCCTTCGGAATCAGCCAGAAGCTTGGCCAAAACGGGGGTGTTCTCACGGCTGCTGTCATGTCTATGACTTTTGGTGAAATTCAGGTTACAACTACTTCATTACCTGAAGGGGCAGGAACATTTAAGCCAAGTTACATGAACATCAACCTGGCTTATGCCAAAGCTTTTTCGAACAGTATATATGGAGGGATAGCTGTGAAACTGATTACTGAATCTATTTCTGATGCAGCTGCAACCGCTTTGGCAATTGATGCAGGTATTCAATATGTTACCGGAGAGAAAGATCAGATTAAATTTGGGATCGCCCTTAAAAATGTCGGAGCCACCATGCATTTCAGTGGTGACGGTTTGTCTTTCCGTGGAATTATTCCCGGACATGATAACAACAACGACCAATTTACCGTTGAGCAACGTTCTGCCAACTATGAACTCCCGGCTACGCTGCGTATCGGAGCATCCTATGATTTTTTAATAGGTGATATGCACCGGATAACTGTTGCAGGAAATTTTAACTCGAATTCATTCTCAAAAGATCAGTTTATTCTGGGACTGGAGTATTCGTTAAAGTATTACCTCCAATTGAGAGCTGGGTATACATACCAGAGTGGCATGTTTAACAGTAACGTCGCCGATCGCGGAACTGTTTTTACAGGGCCAAGCGCTGGTTTTACGGTTTCTGTTCCATTTAACAAAGAGAAAGAGAGCGGATTGGCAATTGATTATTCCTACAGGGCTACCAATCCTTTCCAGGGAACACATAGTGTGGGCATAAAACTTAACTTTTAACAGTTCGGTAAAACAATTTTCAATAACTTCGTTTCTTTATGCAAAAGGACCCTTACAAAGGGTCTTTTGGCTTATTATAACAGTAAATACAATAGTTTAAATGTCGGACATTAAATATTATACTCCTGAAGGTTTGGATAAACTGAGGGATGATTTGCATCATTTGACAACCGTGGAACGTCCTTCGATTTCGAGGCAGATTGCAGAGGCGAGAGATAAAGGCGATTTATCGGAAAATGCGGAGTATGCCGCTGCAAAAGAGGCCCAGTCGATGCTGGAATTAAAAATTTCAAAGTTGCAGGAAGTACTTAATAATGCCAGGCTTATTGATGAGCGGAAATTAGACAATACTAAAATATTGATCTTTTCCACTGTTAAGCTGAGGAATTCGCTGAACGGCGCAAATGTTATTTACACCCTTGTTCCTGAAAATGAGGCTAGTATAAAAATCGGAAAACTTTCGGTGAGTTCGCCAATTGCTAAAGGATTATTGGGCAAAAGCATTGGGGAAACGGTGGAGATTACCGTTCCGTCCGGTAAAATCACCTTTGAAATTGTTGAAATAACAAGGCAAAAAAGTTAAAATGGCAACCATATTCACCAGAATCATACAGGGTGAAATTCCCTGTTACAAGGTAGCTGAGGATGAGAATTTTCTTGCATTTCTTGACATTAATCCACTTCAGGAAGGCCATACGCTGGTCATTCCCAAAAAGGAAGTTAATTATATCTTTGATATCGAGGATAACCTTCATGCCGATTTGTGGAACTTTGCAAAGAAAATCGGGAAAGCAATTGAAAAGGTGGTTCCATGTAAACGAATCGGAATCACAGTCATTGGACTGGAAGTTCCCCATGCCCATATTCACCTGATTCCTTTGAAAACTCTTTACGACATGGATTTCCGCAAGCCTAAACTCTCTTTTACCCCAGACGAATTCAGAAATATTGCGCAAAAGATTTCTGCTGCTATTCAGTGATAGTGCTACACGTCATTTGTCATTCGTCATTCGTCATTTTCAATAGGCTCTTACATTCTTCCCCTCTATGTAATTGATAAAGGCTTTGTTTACCACCTTGTTGCCTCCTGGCGTGGGATAATTGCCTGTAAAGTACCAATCTCCTTTATGGTTAGGAATGGCCACGTGCAGGTCGTCAATCGTTTGATAAACGATCTGAACAGTTGCTTTGCAGGAGGTAGGTGTGAGGAGTTCGGAAATCTTGTCTGATATACGTTCAGAGCTGAATGGCTGGTAGATATCCTTCACATAATTGATGATTTGTTCTTTCGGAAGATTTTCCTGAGACTTTGACTTACGGTACACTTCATTGATAATGTGTTCCTGGTGTGTGTCTTTCAGTAGTTCAATGGCTGCATTGAAGGCAATAAAGTCGGTGATTTTGGCCATGTCGATGCCATAGCAATCCGGATAACGGATTTGAGGAGCAGAGGAGGCAATGACAATTTTTCGGGGTCCCAGCCGGTCAAGTATGCGCAGAATACTTTGTTTCAATGTGGTACCCCTTACGATAGAGTCATCCAACACGACCAGGTTGTCAAGGCCCCGTTTAATACTGCCATATGTAATGTCGTATACATGGGCTGCAAGGTCGTCACGCTGAGAATCGCGGGTGATAAAGGTACGAAGTTTCACATCTTTTACTGCTACTTTTTCAGCGCGTGGTTTAAGTTGGAAAATAGTGTTGAGTTTCTCCTGTGTAAGTGATTTTCCTGCATTAAGAATCCGGTCGATCTTTATTTTATTGCAAAAAGCGTCCATCTCCTCGATTAACCCGTAATAGGCATCGATGGCAGTATTTGGGATATAGGAAAATACCGTGTTCTCAACATCGTGGTCAATGGCTTTCAGAATAATCGGTGTAAGCAATTTCCCCAAATTTTTGCGTTCACGGTAAATTTCCTTGTCAGTACCTCTGGAAAAATAGATGTGCTCAAACGAACAAGATTTCTTTTCCATGGGCTTACTGAATTCTTTTTCAGCAATCTTGCCATCTTTCTTGATGATAAGGGCATGGCCTGGCATCAATTCGTGAACCGTATCGAAAGATACATTCAGGGTAGTTTGTATAACCGGTCGTTCGGAAGTGACCACCACGATCTCTTCGTCCTGGTAGTAATAGGCAGGCCTGATTCCGCATGGATCACGCATCACGAATGCATCGCCATGACCAAACATGCCGGCAATCACATAGCCGCCATCCCAGGTTTTTGCTGCTTTTCGAAGAATTTTCTGAACATTCAGGTGCTTTGCAATCTGAAAAGTAATTTCCCGCTTTGGAAATCCCTTCTTTTTGAATTTCTGATAAAGCTCTTCGTTTTCCTCATCCAGAAAATGTCCCATCTTTTCAAGGATGGTTATGGTGTCACTGGTTTCTACAGGATATTGGCCCAGATCGATCAATTTCTCAAATAATTCATCTACATTAGTGAGATTGAAATTTCCAGCAAGGACGAGGTTTTTTGTCATCCAGTTGTTTTCCCTGACAAAAGGATGAATATTGAGGATACTGTTTTTGCCATAGGTGCCATAACGCAGATGCCCAAGGTACAGTTCCCCCAGCATATCAACTTTGTGTTTGAGCCACTGCACATCATTAAACCGCTGTGGATGTCGTTCTTCAATGTTTTTCAGCGAAGAACTCACCTGGTTGAAAATGTCCTGAATAGGCGCATTCGCGACAGACCGGATACGGTTGATGAATTTGTTACCAGGATCCAGATCAAACTTTATGCTTGCTATACCTGCCCCGTCCTGACCGCGGTTATGCTGCTTCTGCATGAGCAGATGCAGTTTATTCAAACCATAAAAAGCTGTTCCGTATTTGGCCTGGTAGAATTCGAGCGGTTTGAGAAGTCGTACCAGGGCGATGCCGCATTCGTGATGGATGGAATCGCTCATTGTGAAATTTTAATTAGGGTGCAAAGGTACGAATTATTAACGATTGCAATGCAATTCGATCAATCTCACTGCCTGTAGATTTCCCAGCGAACGTGCATGTTTCCAGTCATTGCATGCCGCTTCAGTTTCCTGCAATAAAAAATGTGCTGTTCCCCGGCCGAGGTAGGCATCACTAAATATGGGATCACATGCAATTGCTTTATTGAAATCGTTGATTGCCCCGGAATAATCTTTAAATACTGAAGCCCTTAGAATACCCCTGTTATTATATGCTTTGGTATAGGTTGGTAGCAGGATGATGGACGAATCATAGTCAGTGAGAGCGCCCTTGAAGTCGCCTTGACAGGTCTTCCGGTTAGCTCCGTTGAAAAAAGTAATTGCTTTCTCCATGTTGTTTTTTGCCCGTTGTGGCGAATTTATTTGCAGGCAGAACAGTGTTTGATGCAGCATATCCATGGTGGAATAATCGGGCTGCCTGTAAAATCCCTTCAACCAATTGTTTACGGTTTTGGGGGCTGAATGTTCATCAATCAGCGGTATTTTTGACAAGTCAACCTCCCGGATTTGTTTTGCAAAAGGTTCCCTGGCGAAAATCGCGGCAATTCCATCCAGGTATATCAGCCTCCATCCTTTTAACTCTTTCATTTGGAACGTCCATGGATAATATTTCAGGTAGTTGTACACAATCAGTTGTGGTTGATATTTGTTGATTAAACCTGGCAGGGCCCCATTCCAGCTTTGCGTCACTTCCTTGTAAATAGATTCCTGCATCACCTCCAGCCTTCCATCTATGAAGACAGGTTGAGGGAGCGCCCAGGATAACCAACCTCCAAACCCAATGCTGTTCAGAATACGGCCATTCAGATGGTTGTTCAACAGAAAATTGGCAGCCTGAACGGGTTGATGAGCATTGTTGATGCCCATCCCGGTTTTGTTAAAGGAATTATTGGTCAGGTAATAGGCATTGGTCAATAAACGCGGTATCATGGCCATCGGAAGTACGATCATGGCAATAAATACGAGGGAACTCACTTTTTTCTTCCATTTACTTATTTTTCCGGATAATTCAAACACTTGTTTGCTTACAATGGGGATCGCAATTAAAACGAAAAGGGGAATGTTACGGATAGAACCGATGGCCAAAAAACCAAAGAGTAACAGAAGAATCAATTCATGCAGTTTCCGGGTTTTAATTGAGCGCACTGTGACCAGTGCTGATACTCCTGTGAGGATTATAAAAAGGTAATCACGGATCACAAAGTGAGGTTGGGCGAAGAACGGTAAAAATTCCTGGATATGCTGATTGTAGATATTGTTTGGATCGAAACGGGTCAGAAGTTCAATAGGGAGTGAGAAACCCTTCATGCCGTATGGATTGATAAAGCAAACAAGGAACGATATAATCATGCAGATCAGCAATGATTTATCAGCTTTATGATCACGAATCAGGATACCAATGAAATAGACGGCAATGACCAACAATCCAAGGATGAACAATGCATGCATATTGCACCACACGAGCATGATGGCCGGGAGAAGGTACAGCAGGTTCTTCCGCTGCTCCATATAAAGATCAAGAATGAGCAGGATGCCGGTTAGGAACAGGAATGTGAACATCTCAGGACGTGCCGCTATCCTGGGATCAATGATCAGGAAAGCAGCAAAAATGGCTATACTGATTATAGAAGTTGGTATTCGTAAGGACCTTAGCCGGATCAGCAGTAACAGTGAAAGCAAAAGGCTCAGGAAACAGATGAAAAGACTGATGCCCGGATATCCAAATAGAATGAATACACCGTATATTACGACCTGAAATAGCCAATGAAGGTCAATGTATTGATGGTCAGATACGGTATAAGTGGTTTGATCGGTAGCCGGGAAGGATTGGTGCGTAACGATCCATTTGCCGTATTTCAGGTGAAAACCAAGGTCGGGGTCAGAAAGTTGCCTGAGAGACAGGACAAAAACAAGGACCGAGACAAGCACTAGCGCCCATATCCACTTATGCACCTGCATTTGATAAATTGATTGATAAAAGTAGTTCAATTTCCTTGTTTTGCTGGTTAAACCAGCCTATTTTTGACGAATACTCCAAACCAAACGATGATCCGGCCTATTGAACCGATTAATTTTTTAAAGCAATCCCTGAATTACCCGGTCATCGATGTTCGGTCGCCCGGTGAATTTGACCAGGGCCACATTCCGGGGGCTGTCAACATACCACTGTTTGACGATGCTGAGCGTGCTGTAGTGGGAACCTTATATGTACAGTCGGGAAGATCTGATGCCATTTTAAAAGGGTTGGACTTTGCGTTGCCTAAATCTGAATGGTATGTTGAGACTCTTCGTGCCATAAGTTCCTCAGGCCGGATTTTCCTTCATTGCTGGCGGGGTGGTTTGCGCAGTACTTTAATGGCGGAAGTATTCAGTTTCGCCGGTTACGATGTGGAATTGCTCACAGGTGGGTACAAAGCATACCGGCGATTTATCCGTGAAGATCTTGCCAGGCCGGCAAAAATCATGGTGTTGGGAGGTAATACCGGGAGCGGGAAAACAGCGTTGTTGAAATTGATTGCTTCAAAAGGCGAGCAGGTGGTTGACCTGGAAGGATTGGCATGTCATAAAGGGTCTGTTTTCGGAGCATTGGGCCAACCTGCTCAACCGACCAATGAACAATTTGAAAATAATTTATATTCCCGGTGGTCAGCGCTGGATTTTTCAAAACTGGTATGGATGGAGGATGAAAGCCGGATGATCGGTAAGGTTACGCTACCAGATCCGATGGTTGACCATATAAGTAACAGCCCGTTGATCCGCGTTGACCTTGATGCTGCCATCCGGATCATGAGGTTGGTAAAGGAGTATGCAGGGTACGATAAAGAACTTCTCTCCAATGCAATTAAAAGGATTGGAGAACGATTGGGTGGTACAAGAACCAGGGAAGCGATTACTGCCATTGAAAGCAGCCGGTTTGATGAGGTTGCGGCTATTGCTTTGTCCTATTATGATAAGGCTTACCTTTATTCAATGAAGCGCAGAAAAAATATGACTGTGTATGATATGCTGATCTCAGGGGAAGATATTGAAACGGATGCCAGCCGACTCATAGAATTTGCGTATAAAAATATTTGACATGGAAACTGTTTACCTGGATTATAACGCTACAACACCTTTGGATCCGCAGGTGATCGAAGCAATCAAACCCTACCTTGAGTACCATTTTGGAAACCCTTCAAGCGCTCACTCTTACGGTGTTAAGGCAAAAATTGCGGTAGAAAAGGCACGCAGCCAGGTCGCAAACCTGTTAAATGCCAGGAGTGACGAAATTGTTTTTACCAGCGGAGGAACCGAGTCAAACAATTTTGCTATCAAAGGAGTTGCGTTTGCCAACCGTGCAAAGGGGAACCACATCATTACCTCTGCCATTGAGCATCCTGCCGTAACAGAAGTTTGCCGCTTTCTTGAAAAAAACGGTTTCAAAATCACCTATTTACCTGTTGATGAGTATGGAATGGTCGACCCGGAAGATGTTCGACTGGCAATAACGCCACAAACCATCCTGATAACTGTGATGCATGCCAACAATGAGACAGGGACCATCCAGCCAATTGAGGAAATCGGGCAGATTGCCAAAGAAAATGGAATCCTGTTTCACACGGATGCTGCCCAGTCGGTTGGGAAAATTCCGGTAGATGTTGAAAGAATGAACGTTAGTTTGCTTTCGGTGGCCGGACATAAATTATATGCGCCGAAAGGGGTCGGCGTTCTCTATGTACGCCGTGGTGTTCAGCTGGAAAAACTGATTCATGGGGCCGATCATGAATCAAATCTCCGCGCAGGAACCGAGAATGTGATGGAGATCGTTGGATTGGGGAAAGCGGCTGAAATAATTACGAATTACGAAATCCGAAATCCGACTTCCGAAATCCGAATTCTGCGCGACATGCTGCATCAGGGAATCCGATCAGCGATTCCGGAAGTCAGACTGAATGGTCATCCTGAGTTACGGTTGCCAAATACGTTAAGTCTCGGATTTCCAGGTATTGAAGCCGCATTGTTGCTTGAAGAGATGAAGGGTGTTGCTGCTTCGGCAGGCGCTGCCTGTCATACAGACCAGGCCGACATTTCAGGTGTTTTGTCTGCCATGCAGGTTCCATCGGAATATGCCATAGGTACCATAAGGTTTTCGCCTGGCAGGATGACGACCAGAGAAGAGATTGAAACAGCCATACCTATTATTGTGGAGGCGTATCGAAGGGCCAAAGGAGAATTTCGAATTTCGAATAACGAATTTCGTCTAACGGAGTACACCCACGCCCTGGGATGTGCGTGTAAAATACGGCCACAGCTTCTTGAAAAAATATTACAGGGAATTCCACGTAAAAACAATCCTGCGATTTTAGTTGGTCATGAAACCTCTGATGATGCTGCCGTTTACCTGATTGATGAAAATACAGCCATTGTCCAAACCGTTGATTTCATTCCGCCAGTGGTTGACGATCCCTATACATATGGCGCCATCTCGGCTGCCAATGCTTTGAGTGACGTGTATGCAATGGGAGGAAAACCACTGTTTGCACTCAGTATTGTTGGGTTTCCCGATCGGAAACTTCCGATAGAAGTACTCCAGCAAATTATCAAAGGGGCAAACGATAAAGTTACAGAAGCAGGCATTCAGGTGATTGGCGGCCACAGCATCGAAGACAGTGAACCCAAATTCGGGTTGGTGGTAACGGGGATTGTTCATCCGTTAAAAATCATTCGTAATTCAACGGCCAGGCAGGGAGATGTGTTGATTCTTACCAAGCCCATTGGCACAGGTATCATTACCACGGCTATCAAACGTGGTATAGCCGAAGCCGGAGATGCTCATCGTGTAATGCAGGTGATGTCGGAGCTTAACAAGGTAACGGCTGAAATTATGGCTGGTTTTCCGGTAAATGCCTGTACCGATGTAACCGGGTTTGGATTACTGGGACATCTAAAAGAAATGGTTTGCGGCGCCGGGGTGAAAGCAGTTTTATATTCAGAAAAGGTTCCCATTCTTGATGCCGCATGGAAGTATGCGACGGCAGGAGCAATTCCCGGAGGAACAAAAAACAACCTGGATTATGTCAGGGAGGTTGTTGAATGGAAGGAAGGAACACCGGAATTGTTGAAATATATTTTAGCGGATGCCCAAACTTCGGGTGGATTGCTGATCTCACTTCCGGAGAATAGGGCAGCCGAACTGGTTACTCAGTTATTATCAGCGGGCATAAGGGATGCCGCCATTATCGGCAAAATTTTTCGAGGCGATCCTAAAATCAGTGTTTGAGCGATTCAAGTATGTTCAGGTCATAAATTTTCCCAACCGGATAAATTCCTTTGCGGTTATCGGTATAGGCTGATTTGTTGTAAAACCAGTTGAGGATTTGTTGCGGATTTTTTGCAAATAGCGAATCTGCGGATTTTTTCTGTTCAAATTCCTCCTTCAGAACCGGATCATTGGCCATCATTTCACGGGCCATTTTCTCAATCACATATGATTCTCCATATTCTTTCTGTTCAAAAACTGCATCGAAAAAGCCCCAATAAACAAACGATCCGTTTCCTTTTGGCTCAAGGATGTGTGGAATAATTCGTCCGGCCTGTTGCATGACCTCCACCACAACCGACCCAGCCGGGAATGATCGCGTTTCTTCGATTTCATCGTATTCGATGTTCGACATGGTATGATGTCCTTCATACGGCAGCTGCTGCCATTTTGGATTCTTGAAACGGCAGGTTTTTACTTTGAGTGTTTCTTCCCGGGTTAATTCTGTTAATTTAATCCCATGAATTTTCAGCCTTTCAATCACCGAGGTCCACTCTGCCGGGACAATATATGCATAAGGGAGTTTTACTGTTTTCACGGGTTGTGTTGATGCAAAATAGGGGATATGCAACGTCATGGGGATTTTACTGTATTTGAACCAATCGCCCCCGCTGAGATCACTTTTTACAGCATCATATTCCACGCCAAGAAAGTCGACCATGGTACTGTCATCCTTACGCGTTTCAAACTGAAGCGGAAAAGGGGTGTTTACAAAGGATTCACTGCCGACGAACTGATCAGCTTTCCGGATGAGTGTTTGCAGGTTTTGCGATTCTTTATTCAGTATTTCGAGCGTTGTCAGGATGCATTCATAAGTGCCTTCCACCCGCTGCTGATATGGTTTGAGCATGTGGGTTTCTATCAAGAGCCCCGGACGGTTTCTAAGTGCAGTATATCCCTGCGACAGCATTGGCGGTGCAACTTCAGTAATTAGTCCGCTTCGTGGATCATGCCAGTTGCGGAAACCGACATAAGGAAAAACAGGGTAACCACCGTCATTCAGGTGAGTTTGCATCTGTTGGATGAAAGTGTTTTTCGACCAGTTTGTCAATCCATTGTCCATGTCACCATAAATTTCCATCAGGTAGGTCAGAACATACTGATAATCGGCTCCGTCGGTTGTATGGCAATCAATAAAGAAATCGGGCATCCAATGGTTGAACATGTGCAACCAGGCTTGCATTTCAGGGGCATCTGCCTTGAGGAAGTCACGGTTCAGGTTCAGGTTGTTGGCAGTCGTGCGCCAGCCCATTTCCTTTGGACCATTCTGGTTTATGCGATTGAATGGTCCGAACCGTTCGTGACCGTCGACATTGAAAATAGGAATAAAGACGATGGAGACATTTTCAAGGAGCTTCAGTTTAGGATTTGGTCCAATTGCCAGATCGCGGAAAAGCATCAATCCGGCATCTTTGCCTTCACATTCACCGGCATGGATACAAGCCTGAATTAACAGCACTGTGCGGCCGGTAGCATGTATTAAAGCTGGATCGCTGAGGCCATCCCTGTCGAGAATCAGCAACGGGAGATCTCTTCCCTGTGCGCTTTTGCCAAATGTAGTGCAGGTAATCATCCGGCTACCCGAGGCCAGTTGCCTGGCAAAATCGATGGTTGCTTCGTACCTGGGCGTTTCAGATTTTCCTGATTTTTCATAATACGTTTGCCAGTCAACGTTTTGTGGCATCACTTGTTGAAGAGTCAGCAATGCAGACAACAGCAGATAGAATCGTTTCATTGGGGTTCAATAAGAAGGGTCAAACATACATAAAAAAACGGAACTGGCATCCGTCAGAAACTTTTTACCCCTGTTTTGTTTCTTGTTTTCGGATTATTCCTACCTTTGTCTCGAAACCAGAGAAAACCAGGGATAAGCCTAATGGATAAAGCATTGATCGACATTCTGGAAAGAGTCAGAGAACTCTTTTATAAATACGGTGTCAGAAGTATTTCCGTTGAAGATATCTGCCGCGATCTTGGGATGTCAAAAAAGAAATTATACCAGCATTTTGCCAGTAAAACCGAGTTGGTTGCCAAATTGCTGGAACTGGAACGCCAGAATTTCGAAATAATTTTTGACAACCATAATTTTGAGGGGGTCAATGCCATTGACATCCTGCTCATTGTCAGCCGCGATCTTGGCGAGCGTTTTCGTGATGTGAGTCCTTCTATGACTTTTGACTTGAAAAAATACTATCCAGACATTTATCACAATCATGTTGATGAGCGTATTGAATTTATTTATAACAAGATTCAGATTAATCTCCAGAAAGGGATCAGCCAGGGCATGTATCGGGATGATCTCAGCATAGAGTTGGTTGCTCGTCTTTATATCCGCCGGTTGATAGATCTTCATAATCCTGAATTTTTTCCCGCCGATAAATTTTCATTTCAAACCCTGTTTGATGTTATGTTCGACAATTTCATCCGTGGAATTGCAAACACGAACGGGATTGATTATTATGAAAAACAAAAACGGAAGGTTAACTTTAAAAAATTTAATTAACTAAAATGAACTACAGGTTTTTCTTACCAATTATCATTTTTTACCTTTTTGCAGGGTTTAATTCAATGGCACAAAACGCACCGGCCAAGGCGTCGGCAGAAGTTTTGAAATTTTCGCTTGAGCAGGCACAGGCCTTTGCTGCAGAAAACAACTATGACTTAAAGAATTCCACTACTGATGTGGAGATTGCCCGGAAAATGGTGAAACAAAATACGGCCATTGGGTTACCACAAATCAGTGGCGGGATCGATTATTCTAACAGTCTTGTCATTCCAACTACCTTGTTGCCGGGGGAAATTATGGGGAAACCAGGCACCTACGTGCCGGTGCAGTTTGGCACTCCATTTAATGCCAGCCTGAAAGGAACGTTGTCGCAACTCATATACAGCGGTCAGTACCTTGTTGGTTTGCAAACGGCGAAGGCATTTTTGGAAACATCCAAACAAAAGAATGTTCGCGAAAAAGTTGATGTTCGCGACCAGGTTGCTGATGCATATATACGCCTTCTGGTGGTTGACGAAGGAATTAAAATTCTGGATTCTACCTATGTTGTGGTGAGCAGGTTGGTTGAAGAAGCCCGAAAGAGTTACCAGGCCGGTCTCATCGAAGATATTGAGGTGGATCAGGCCGATTTGAATAAGTCGAACCTTGAGGCAACTATTACCTATTCGAAAAATCAGCGGAACGTTGGCTATGCTGGTCTTAAGTTTATCATGGGACTTAAAGACAACCAGGAGATGGTGCAAACCGACAACCTGGATTTTTTCCTTGCTCAGGTTAACCGTGATGCATTGATCAGCCAACAATTCGATTACAATTCAAATATTGACTATGTGCTTTTGAAAAAGGCAGATTATCTGACCCTGATGCAATATAAACTGTCAAAAACAGCCTATCAGCCTACCCTGAGCGGGTTTTTAACCGGGTCGACCGCTGCGCAGCGTAATTCATGGAATTTTTTCAAAACGACTGAGGTCTGGTATCCAACAGTGATTTTCGGAGTCTCTTTACAAATACCGATCTGGAGCAGCGGCAACCGTAAATTCGCAGTGGATCAGGCCCGTCTCAATGTAGAGAAAACCAAAGTTACAGATGAAAAAATGAAGGTGGGTCTTGAGTTGCAGGTAGCAACAGCAAAGACAGATTTCAGCAATGCATACGCAATCTACCTGAACAAGGTTAAAGGATTCCAGACAGCGCTTAAGATCTACGAAAAAACCATGGCAAAATACAAGCAAGGCATGGTTGGAAGTACTGATCTCAATCAGCGGTACAATCAGTTCCTGGTCTCAAACAGTGACTATATGCAGTCCATTTATGCCCTGTTGAGTCAGAAAATCAGGCTCAGCAAACTGATGGAAAAGTTTTAAAGTCCAATTTGCTTTTTTCTCATTTTCCTGGCGATACGATTTGATCTCCTCCGTCTTACTCCGGCGATCATCTGTGCATCGATCATCACCATGGCAGGAACGAACACAAGGGTGAGGAATGTCGCAAAGCTCAATCCGAAGATGATCGTCCATGAGAGAGGTCCCCAGAAGGCTCTGTTATCCCCGCCAAAGTAAATGTGTGGGTTTAAATCGGTAAACAGGGTCACAAAGTTGATGTTCATCCCAACAGCAAGTGGAACAAGACCCAGCATAGTTGCTGTTGCCGTAAGTACTACCGGGGTGATTCTGGTTTTACCCGCCTGAATGATGGAATCCCTGGTTTTCATCCCACGGGACTTGAGTTCGTCTCCGAATTCAACAATCAGGATGCCGTTACGAACCACAATGCCGCCGAGTGCAACAATACCAAGTCCGGTCATGATTACACTGATAGACATTCCAAAGATGGCAATTCCGAGCAAAACTCCGATCACACTAAAAATCACTTCGCTGAGAATAATGAA
>JBAXFM010000056.1:0-22010 GCA_037139855.1 Bacteroidota bacterium | reverse complement strand
ACTGATGCCAATCCGCAGGAAAAGGAGACTCAGAAAGGATTCGGAAGCCGCCAAACGGTTGAATTCCGCTGTCCTGATGGTTCCGCCGATATCTATCTCCTGTTTGCCGGTCTTACCGTAGCAGCCCGCCACGGCATTGAGATGGAAAATGCACTTGATTTTGCCGAAAAAACCTATGTAGATGTCAACATCTTTGAAGAGAAGAACAAATCGCGCGTAAGCGAATTGCTCCAACTCCCCTCGTCTTGCTGGGCTTCGGCAGAAGCGCTCGAACGTCAGCGTAAAATATACGAGGAATATGATATTTTCCCTCCAATGATTGTGAACGGTCTCATCCGGTATTTAAAAAGCTTCAATGATCAGAATCTCCGCTTATCCATCAAAGACAATGAAAAGGAGATGCAAAAACTGGTCAACAGTTACCTGCACTGCGGGTAATAGAATTTGCCGGTTTGAATCATTCCTTCCGTTCCTGTATATCTCATCAGATAGAGTCCGGATTGTAACCCCGGCAACTCAATTCTTAATTGTCCATCCTCCGTGGTTCCTTCATGTTTCATGGTAAGTACCTGTCGTCCCCGGATGTCAAAAACAGTAACCTGTCCGCTAACGGAATGCCCCGGAGGAGCAAGTAAAACAGCATTTGCACGTTCTATCTGGTGGATATCAAGTTGTTCGTCAGCCTTATCCATAGAAATACTTTGACCAGAATTATTGCCTGTTCCCGGCCTCATATTCTGCATCACCTGGGGTTGCCATTCAAGGTTGATCAGTTTTCGGGGGGTATTTCCCCTGAACGATAAATTTGCATCATCATTCAGCTCGACAGCAATCATGTTTGCATCCGCATCAATGGCCAGGCTCATTGCATACCTTAGTAAATCATTGGGCATGTTGTTGCGGTCGATCAGAATTCTGAGTTGATTTCCGAACAAAGACCATGACAACGGACAGGCATCCCTGAGCTTCAGGTATTCAAAAACCTCCACCCCCGACGCCATCCACATGCGGTCGGAACCCGATAGTCCGTAAGTTGATTCGGCATGTTCCATATACGTTTGGAAGGTGGAAAAGATCAAACTCCCCCCTACCGTGTTTGGCGAAACATGATGGGTAAAGTCGTTATACCAGTAATGGTTCCCATTCTGGCTCAGGTTGGCGCAATTATCCAGCGATTGCGCTATGGTTGCCGGAGTGGTGATGTCGTCGCTCTTAAAATCCCGGTAAATCATAAATTGATTATAGCTGAGCGGGTTGTCAATTTTCAGCCCGGAAGGACTACCCACGGTGGTGGTGCGACTGTAAACACAAACAGAACCCAGTTGCCAGGCCGTAGGGAAATACCCGGCATCGCCTGAAGGAGAAACAAAATGATTCATATGAATCCCGGTATGGCTGAATACGGCTGAATCATTGGCCGTAATCTGCCAGGAATAATTGGTGCCGGTTCCGGTGGCATGTGAATAGGCATGATTTACAACAGCCCAGCCGGAGTCGAGCATCTGATTTAGCTGATTCCAGGTAACATAGCTGGGGGTGTTGATATGAATATCGGAAAGATTGGAGTTGACAGAATTCCACATCAGACTGGCCTTAAAAGGAATATTATGACCGCAGCCATCGGTATAAAAAAGTCCGGGATAGGTACCATAAGTTTGTGGGCTATAACCTCCTCCGAGGAGTTTAAAAGCACAGGTATAGTCATCAACCAGTCCGTCGTCCAGTGAAAAACTGTAAGCAAAATCTTTGTCATACCGCAACGGGGCTTTATTTACCGCAACGGAAGTTGGTGGCTGATTAAAGGTAACCGTGACCAGTAAATGACCTGCCGGCACCTCAGAAATGACTGTGAGAGCCACAGAATCGGAAAAGGCGATGGCATTCCGGGTGTCTGTCATTTTAACCTTGATGTGATGTAATCCTGCCTGCGGGTTTGTCAGGGTTAAGGCAAAAGGAGATTGTGTATCCTGACCAACCAGAATACCGTTGTCAAAAAGTTGAACGCCTGTAACATCCACTGCCAGTAAGTTTGGCGAAACAAGAGTGGCCGTGAGATGTCCGGTACCACCATCACCATCATTGGCATTGTTTGTTTTTCCGTTTCCAAACCAGGTGAAAGGTGTAGCGCCCCCTATGAACCGGATACGCTGTACCCCGATCTGAAAACTGTTGGCGCCTGCGCTGTATGGAAACTCCATAAAAGAAATGGCTGTGAAATTGATCGTCGGATCAAAAGCCGACAAAGGAATTTTAATTGTTTTCCATTCACTTCCAATACCCCCGACGGCGGTTGCATATGATCCCAGGTTGACCAGGCCGATCCCGGAAGGTCTTACCCGGATCTTCGACCAGTCAATCGGTCCTCCGCAATTTCTGATAACCAATTCAAGCGTATCGTTTCCACCGGCAATGGTATTTTGCAATGGGGTAAACATGGAGGTGGGTGAATAGCCTAATCTCATCTTAACGAAACCTGTGAGCGTGTTCGTTACCCGCAGATAATCGGGACCAGGGGCAACAGCGCCGGTGAAAGTCATATTGACCGGAAGATTTAACGGGGCAAGCCATGAGGTTCCGGCTATAGGCGAGGCGATCGCCACCGCCATGGTTGAAGGAATTGCCGGTGGCTGATAAACAACGGTATTCACCACCGGAGAAGTGGCCGATGTTCCGGTGTGACTAATTACTTTAGCCGTAAAGGGGTAAGAACCCAGTGTTAATCCATTGACTGACAATACGAATGGTGGATCTGTGTCTTCACCAAGTTTGTTTGAACCATTGTAAAATTCCACTTTTTCAATAAAATTTCCGGATGGATTTCCTAAAACCAGGCTGGCAACCAATTCGCCGTTTCCACCATTCCCGTTTTGTATGTTGTCGATTTTTCCAAAGCCAAACCACACAAAGGGAGTCGTTCCTCCGATAAACCGGATCGATTTAATAGCCAGTTGAAAATTACCGGCTGAGACGCTGTAAGGAAACTCCAGATTGGCAATGGCAGCAAAATTGATGGTGCTGACAAAGTCGGACAATGGAATGGTGATGGTTGTCCAGGTTGATCCAACCCCTCCGGCAGCATTGACATATGGCAGTATACAAAGCGCTCCCAGCCCTGCAGGCCTCAACTGAATTTTGCTCCAGTCGGTACCCCCCGCAATGTCGCGGAGTGTTATTTCGATCTGGTTGTTTCCGCCGGATGTTACATCTTTCAGCGGGGAATATAAATTTGTCGGGCTATAACCGAATTTCAATTTCCTGTAACCTGTCAGTGCATTAGAGACTAGCATGTGGTCGGGCTGGGAAGGATAAAGTCCGGTAACCGTGGCAGCCAGTTGCACACTTGCCGGGGGAGCCAGGGTATCGCCTGATAATGGTTGGGTGAGTGCGACGGAGAAACCGGATGCCGGGGCCGGGGAGACGGTGATTTGATTCAACGGTGAATCGAAGAATTGACCATCCGACAGAATAAGCCTGGCTTTCATCGAATAATTTCCTGCTGTTGCATTTGCCCAATTGAATTGGTAAGGTGGAGTCAGATCTTCGCCAATTTTAACACTGCTGCGATAAAATTCAACTTTCTGCGGATAAACTGCAGGGATAGCTCCTTGAACAAGACTTGCAACCAGTTCGCCACTACCGCCGGTTCCGTTGTGTTTGTTGTCGGTTTTTCCTTCGCCAAACCAGATAAAAGGAGTCGTGCCTCCGGTAAACTTTATGCAGGAGATGGCTATTTCAAAAGTTGCGGCATTGGCGCTGTATGGAAATTCCAGGTTGGCAACCTGGGTAAAATCAACGGTTGATGAAAAATTTGCCAGCGGAACAACGATCACTTTCCAGGTGTTTCCCAACCCGCCTGCGGCAGCAATATAGGATTGAAGGGTTAAACTTCCCAATCCCATGGGCTTTAACAGGATCTTGGTCCAGTCGACAACGCCACTGTTCAGCTTCATGGTGATTTCCAATTGGGTATTTCCGCCTGCAATTACATTTTGGAGCGGGCTGTAAATACTCGTCGGGCTATAGCCAAACTTGAGTTTACGGAAACCTCCCAGGGTGTTCTGTACCACCAAAGCAGTTGGTTCAGGGTAAGAAACTCCGCTGACTGCCGCTTCAAGGGGTATATTAACCGGAAGGGTATATTGAGCCGAATTTTGCGGACTGGTCAGCGAAACCTGCTGGGCATTCACTACCAGGCCACATAAAATCAGCGCAACCAGGAAACAAAACTGTAACAACTTATAGGAATAGTTCATATTTATTGGTTTTTTCAGGTAAGGACATAGCTATCAACCAATATAATACGAGAACCATGCCATAAACATGACATGCACTAAAACGCTGAAAATCAAAACTTATCAGAAATAAGTGCCGGATCTGAATTCTCAAAATGAGAAAATGCCTTTTATTTCAGAGACTTACCCGATCGTTTCCCTGTAGATCACCCCCCGTTCTTTCAACCCGGCAAGCAGATAAGCCACGCATTCGGGCTGCTGACCAATAAATTCGGGCACAGAGATGCCTTTCCGGGTGTAAACGCCATCGGCAATCATGCGAAGCGCTACGGTGGCTGAATAACCTGTGGTGCGGGCCATGGAGTGAACGCTCGTGATGGGATCATATTTATCGAACAAATCCCAGGAATAACTCACTTTTTTGCCATTTTTGGTACCATCAACCATTACCTGCATCACGGTGATGTCAACCTCTCCCTCCTGCAGTTTCCATTTTGGGAAAAGTAATTTGGCGGTAAGGTCCATCGGCTTCACACGGACTCCGCGAACCTCAATTTCCTCCTGGCTGAAGAAGCCGGTTTCACGCAGCACCCGCATCTTTTCGATATGGCCGGGATACCGCAGTGTTTTCTCTTTCATGTTGGGACATTTCACCGTATGGGCCAGCGAACGCAGCCCGTCGGTGTTGAAGGCCTCAAGGGTACCGATGCCAGGGAAGTCAAGCAATTCGGGATCTGACAGGGCAGGTTTGACAATGAATTTTCCGTTTTCGATATAGCGGGCAGGACGGGTGTACTCTTCAATGACATCAACCGGTGAAAATACAGCCTTGTATTCGTATGGCCACTGGCGGATCTCCGGAAGTCCGCCTACCATATACAGGATGTTTTCCGTTTCATCAAGCAGGTGGTCGGCATAACCGATGAGCACATTGCACATTCCGGGGGCAACCCCCATGTCCATGATGGCTGTGACGTTATTCTTACGGGCCAGTTCATCAAGTTCAAAGGGGTCTTCGATGAAGAATGCAATATCAACTACGTTCTTCCCTGCGCCAATGATGGCCTTCAGCGTTTGAAATCCCATGAAACCAGGAACTGCATTGATGACCATGTCATAATCGGCCACCAGGATGGCAACCTTACCAGGATCACTGAGGTCACCAACAATGGTTTTGAGTTCTTTGCCGCCAGGGTTTTGCCGTGTTAAAAGATGTTGAAGAGCTGTTTGACTGATGTCAGCCACGGTTACTTCAAATTTTGGGTCTATGGCGAGGTCGAGCGCCATGGGGCCGCCAACGAGGCCGGCGCCGAGAATGATGATTTTCATTTTGACAGTATTTGGTTATTAATCAAACCTTCCAGGTTTTAAAAACCTGGAAGGTATAAAGTCTATTCAATAGTCAGTTCATAGATCTCGCCAACATAATCGACCTTTGGAAAAGGGATATTGTCCTGCGAATAAGCCGATCCCACCCACCATTTGGTGTTGTGAAACTCCTGGGTGATGATGAGCAGCATCTGATTGTTCGGGATGGCCGTTACCTTGTCGTCCATGAAGCCAACCACATGCATTTTATCCTTCGACGGTCCGATACGCCAGATGATCTTGTCGGGCTGCCAGTCTATCTGAAAATAATAAAAAGGCGCACCGAAGAGGTCATCGTCCCGTTCGGGTGTTTTTTCAGTCAGCGCCCGGTAGTCTTTATCCCACCGGTGAGTCCAGTAGGTCTTGTCTTCATAATGCACCGGATAACAGCCATCGTGAAATTCGGCAGGTTGCCAGCAGGCCATATCCCAGTTAGTGCATGACACCATGATTTTATCATCATCGGCCAGAATTTCTTCCGGGAATGGCACATTCCAGTTATGTACATTTTTCTGATCGTCAATGCCGTTGCTGTATGCCGGAGGCAATAACCACGAAGGACAATAGGGGACAGTTTTCAGGATTTCAAAATCGATCTCTGAATAGCCCACCTGCTTTACCCGCTGATCCTGCCGCCCGCCGTAATAGTTGGCCATGTAGCCATTGTTGTTGCAGTCGCGGCGCTGATTCCATTCCGCCTGGTTCTGGGTAATGAGCCAGATGGCATTGGTGAGGCCGTTCCACATGTTGTTTTTATTCAGCAGCTCGGTCAATTTGCATTTGACGGTGTATTTTCCAAAGGTCATCCCGTGGCGGGTGATCACTCCTACATTTTGTTTCTGCCATTTACCAAATTCCGATTTCGGATTCCGCAGGGTGATTTTATGGTTTACCGGATCAGAGAATACGGTTTCACAAGGCCGTGGCGCAACCGAAGCGGTAACTGCCACCAGTTCTTCCTTGCGGTAAAAGCGCTTGTTCCAGTTATAATCCAGCCGGGAATAGTTGTCGTTGAGTACATCGGCAATAACCGGGATGTTGTTCCATTTGGTAGAAGGATCGATAAAATGGACAAACTGTTCGAAGGCGGCTTTTTGATACAATGCAGGATCCTGGCCACAACCATCCGTTTTGGATTTCTCCGTATCCTCTTTGGAATATGCCGACGGGTTGATGAAGATTCCGGCTCCCGGGTCGGGACTGGCGGCAACTTTCAACATATCAGGATACTTTTGAACGATGGTGTTTTTCAATGATCTTCCGGGACCATATAAAAAATAAAAGTATGGACTCACAAACCCCTGCTCCCCTTTCACCCCAATGTTCAGCACCGGTTCGGGAATCAGCTTTTGCTGCACATTTTCCAAAGTCGTCACCACCAGCAAAAAGCTATAGTTACCAACACGCATGTTGCGCTTCCATCGGTCGTTTTTTCCCTTGTCAAAATACTGCGGTTCATTCCTGGGATTTCCGACAATGCGGAATTTACCTTCAACGGCATGAAAATCATTGTCGGCGGGGATGATCCTTGTTTCGGTGAATGTTGTGCCGGTATCCTCCCAGCTTCCATAGAAATTCTCCCACGCATCGGGATGTTGTTTGACGCTGTCAATCCCATCGCGTTCGGGGAATTTGTAAGATTCGTTCTGATAGTAGATCTTGTACGAAAATTGTTGCGATGCCTTCCCGGTATTTTTCAGTTTGAATCCGAAGGTAAAAAATCCACCTTCAACCTGTTTAACCGAGGGAGCCACAAAGCCCTGTGTCATTGCTTCGGTATAATCAAGCCATAACGTTTGTCCTTGTTTCCAGTTAGTGGTCGGGTTGAAATCTTTCACCACAAACTGTTCACTCATCACTTCCGGCGATCTGGCTGTTTGTCCGCAGGAGATGAGCAAGACCGGCAGAAGCAGGATGAGCAGAATATATCGGAGGGAGTGGTTCATGAATCAGTGTTTATTTGTTTGCGGGCAGCGAATATAGATGAGCAAAATCGGGAAGGACCGCCTGGTAGTGCCGGGTTTTGGCCACATGACCGATTGCCAGGAATGAAAGCGCTGAAGGTTTCAGAAAATAGCCCGGTATCAGTGTTAACGATTCATAATACTTGGGATTATGATCCTGGTCATACCCATGAAAATCAACCGTTGAAAGGATGCTGAAAGTGGAATCATTGAACCGGATCTCCTTCAGGTCATAGCGCCAGTCGCGGTTATACCGGAAAATGGACATCTTGCCTCCCTCACCTGATACCGTAAAAAAGTTATCCGATGGTTTAAGGGTATCCAGTCCGAAGGTTTTTCCCTGGTCGTTCTGCTTGTTACCGAAGTAAGGATCCCACTTCTTTCCCGGTGCATTGAACTTTCGCAGCGAGTATGTGTATTTCCCGGCTGTCTTGTTTCCTGTAACCGTCAAAACAACGTCAATGGCCAGGCCAGGAAGAAACCGGCCAACCGAAATACCAACCTCCTGTGTGTTTTTGTTCCACTCCCTGACCGGATCATGGTCATCCTCGGCAATCATCTTCCAGGCAGATCCTGAATTATCCGTCGTAATAAATGACATTAATTTCCAGGAGCCATCGTCTGAAATCATGAGAATTTCCGAACGCTGGTCGCCATTGAAATCACCGGTGTAAACAGCGGCTGCCGGGGTATCTGACTTCCATAAAACTTTAAACGTGGTTTGTAAATCGCCAGAGGGGTTGCAGGGATTTCCGGAGGGGTTGAGAACACCAATCAGCCATCCCTTGTCGCCAACCACGATCAGTTGATCGCCCTGCGTTGGAAGAAAATTTCCCTTCAATATCTTTTTTACCTGGCCAATTGATGCAGGTATCACCGGGCTGTTGAGAGCTGTTTTCCTGAATTCTCGGATTTCAGGGCAAAATGCATAAATGGCAGGCTTGCCATCTTTGCGGATTACAAAAAGATCCTCATTGCCGGTGTTTAAGAAGTTTCCGGCCATAACCAGATCATCCGGGTCAATATCAGATGGATTGATGGTTTTATTCAACGATTCCTTTTCCAGCATGGAAACCTGAAATGGCGGATAGTTAAACTTCGGGATAAACCCGGCAGGTTTGGTCATGTCAACGCGGGCTGAGTCACCACGCCGGTCGACCGCACCGCCAAAGGCGATAAAATAATCATCGACCAGAATGTCGGTACTGCTGTTATTCCAGAAATAGACCTGGATTTTGTATCCGGGTTTAAACGACACTGCCTTTAAGTCAAAATATTTGCTCATTTTAAACCATTTTCCCCGGGGAACCTCCGGTTCCACAATACCGATGCCCTCCCAGCAAACATTAACGCCAACCTCGTTGGAAGCAGTAAAAACAAGGCTCCCTTTTACCTCCGTCTTTGTTGGAAAAACATAAATCCAGGCGCTAATCGCCACAGCCTTGAGGTTTTCGACCCCTACCTCTCCAGCGGTTCTTTCAACGGCGATGCTGAAACTGTTTTTGCCAAAAGCTTTCACTGAATATTGTCCGGAATGGGCGATTCCTTTGTAAAAACCGCCGGGCATATCTTTTCCGGGGGCAACTTCGAAATCGTAATAGAGAGTATGAGGTGCAAGGTTCCTGGTTTTTTCCGGATTGGCGAACTCCTTCTCTGAGCCGGCCGGCATCTTGACTACTTTGGTAAACGGAAAATATTTCAGCCCCAGTGCCAGTACGACAATGGAAAACAGTAAAAGCAGGCTGAAGATAAGCAGTCTCTTGTTTTTTTTATTCATGCAGTATTCATTAGCGGGTCAGGACCATTTTAAGGCTTCCCAGAAAATCGCCGGTCTTCATGCGACAGGTATATACCCCGGCCGGAACCTGATGGCCCTGCTCATCTGTACCATCCCAAACCTGGGCATGTGATCCCGCCCGGAGTGATGAAATTGTATAGGTGCGAAGCATCAATCCCTGCAATGAACAGATTTCAAGGGTCACATCGCCGGGTGTGACCAAATCAAACCTGATCAGTGTTTCCCCGGAAAAAGGATTGGGGAAATTCCCACGGAGACTGGTTTCACTCACTGCTTCAGGATGGCCAACCTCAACAGGCGCCGGAACATGCAGGGTTACCGGGATCACAAACTTGTTGTTGTATAAATCGCGGACCACCAGATTGCAAAGATAAGTGCCGGGGGCCTTCCCCGCAGCGCTGATGTTGACCAGCACCAAACCGGTTTGGTTGCTCATCAGGGTGCCTGTAGAACCGTTGAGCGAAACCCAGGTATTTGCCAATCCGAAATTCTTTACCTTGATGCTGCCTGGCTGGGCATGAGGCAACCCACCCAGACTATCGCCGCGAAGGGAATACACCACAAAAACATCATTGAGGAATGATTCTCCGATCGTTCCGGTTAATGTTGCAAAAGCTGTTTCCCCGGGCTTCAACACCCCACGGCCACCGGTACTTTCACCATGCCAGTTGAGTGAAGGACCATTGCCCGTAGTTCCCTGAAAAGTAAGCTCGCCCAGCGAACCACCCGAAAAGTTGGTTGCAGTAGTAATTTCAACACCAGGAGGAACGTCAAGTTTGAGGTGCTTGATATATTCATTGTCGGCGCTTTGGTTATGCACCGTGAACATCCAGCTGAAGGCTTGTCCGGGGACAAATCCCTCGTTGCCGCACGAAACATACGAACCGGTGAGGTTGTCGGTAAAATCATCCTTTTTATATGCTGCAGTATCAAAAACCAGCGCGGAATAATTCAGGATCCCGCCTCCCAGGTTGGTGACTTGCACCGCTTCCGTGGCATTCTGGCCGGTGGGAAGGGTTCTTTCAATGGAAAGAGGCGTTACAGAAAGGATTGGCACCGTACCTTCGATGAGCGGCAATTTAATGTAATCGAGCAATGCACCATCCCACCCGGCAGCCACCGAATAGTCTTTGTGATAAACCCATGAGAGTGTATGAAAACCAGCCGGAACCGGGAAAGTTTCCTTACTCCACGAACTGATACCATCCCATCTGCCCAATTCGTAATTGTCGACAAAAAATGCCAGATAATCATAGTTTTTACTGCCACTCGGGTCATATTCACAGGAAATATATTTGTAGAAACTGACCTCCCCATCGGTCAGTATATTCGCCGAAATGTTTAAAACACTTTCAGCATTGTCTGTGATGATACTCGACCTGCTGCTGTAATATCCTTCATATTTTGTGGCGGGTTCAATGTACCAGGGCCACTGGCCGGTACAGTACCAGGGAAACTTGTTGAAATTGGCTGTCTCAAAATCCTCCACAATCTCTCCGGAAAACAGGTACAGGGTATCGGTACCGGTGAAGTTATTGTTTGCAGTAAGATCCGATTTTATCAGGAACAGGTGTTCCGATGAAACAGCGTTTCCGGCAGTTGCGTGAAAGGTGAGCGTTTTCGACGAATCGGGTTTCAGCAGATTCATGCTGGCTGAGCTGAGGCTGAAGGTCAGGTTTGTATCCAGCGATGTGAGCTGTACATTGATGGATGAGGCTTTTGCACTGCCCCTGTTCTTGAAGGTAACCAGTAAATCTGCACTTTCGCCCGGATCGGGCCGGCCATTATCTCCATCGGCAAATTGGGTTCCGGTGATTCGAAAAACAGGTGCATGGGCCACCAGGTCGAGTGGCCGTTGAAATCCCTGGGCCTGCGACTGAACATGCAGCATCAGCGTAAACGCATGGTTATCAGGAACCGTTGGTGATACTTTAAACGAAAATGCATTGGTAAGAATCATGCTCTGGTTCCCTGCAATCGTTGCAAGATACTCGGTACTATCGATCAGGGTGATATACGGATCTGTTTCCGTGACGGAAAAACTGATCTGGTTTATCGGCTGGCTTCCGACATTGTTGATGTTGAGTGTCATGTTTGCTGTTTCCCCGAATTCGATAAGACTGTCGCCGCCGGAAACAATGGTCTGATTAATCAGCAGTCCATACGTATTGAACAACAACACCTTGGTGGAAGAAATATTATTATTATCGGTTACCAGGAATTTAACCGGCAGGTTCTGATATGGATACGTAGGTGTTCCGGTGAAATGACCATCTTCAGAGATCTGCATCTCCGGGGGAAACCCGCACGTGGTAAATTTATCAAGGGTATTACTGGTTATCGACATCCCGTTATTCAGGGCAGAATATTGGTAGTTTTTATTATCCCCGGAGGATAGTCCACCGGTCCATCCGGTACCCGGCGGAAAGGTCATGTCGCCATAATAATATTCAATGGTTCCATTGGCATAAATCTTTACGGCAAAGTTCAGGTTGGTACTTCCCTGCATGTTGTAAAGGGAGGCCTTCCATCGGATGATCGCATAGTTTGCAGTCCCTTCAAACCATACCCCTTGTCCTGATGAGGGATAAATAGCAAGATCACTCATATATGGCGAAATAATGCTGGTTTGTCTGAACAAAAGCGTTTTATCGATGAGGTACGGCCAGGTATAGGGTTGATCGTCGAACAGGATATACCCATCGGCATAAATATAAACCTTATTGATTATTTTTTTATAAAACGGGAAATTGAAATCGAGGGTTTTGATGGCAAAACCGGTATTGTTATTGGTGAGCGTAAGCTGCTGGGCAGTGACCGTAGGAAAAGTAGACGGGAGGGTGTTTTCGGGGTAATCAAGTTTCGCATCCCACAGATAGGGTTGGGTTCCGCCATTGGCGCTGAGGGTTGCATTGTATGGCTGGTAGATTTGTGCCGGCGGCAATGTTTGGTTGGTAATGGCCGGTTTGACAATGCTCAATGTGTAGTTGAGGCTCAGCCGGGTGATGGCATTGTTCAGGATCGGCATGTTTGATCCGGGGTAATTAATGGTTAAAGGTACTGTAGGGGTATAATCAATGAGCGACCAGCTTACGATCTCTCCGGTGCCGATGCTGGCAGGATCTGTTTCCTGAACCTGCAGAAAATATTTTGCTGCCTGGTTGCTCGTAATCTGGTTGATCAGTGGCGCGAGGTCTAGTCCGAATTCGATGGTTTTATCAGCTTCGGTGGTTCCACCCTGCATGAAAAGATCGCCTCCCTGGTTGTTGAAGATCGGAAATTCCAGGACATAAGAGGGGGTTGTTGCTGCCAGGTCATTGCTCACACCGGCGGTGACCTTGATTTTATTCCGTGAGGTGTGCTTCAGGGTCACCTTCATGGTCAGTTGCGGTGAGCAGGTATTTTTCACATCAAGCACATAAACGGTATGGTTCCAGATGCCGCCATAGCCTATATTGTCGGCCAGATTTTTATACATGGTGTAGCAAAATCCGACATTGCCCCAACCCAGTCCGGCATAACCATTGGCAAATTTCAACCCGCCCTTTTCCCAGTCATGCATATTGACCACCCCGTCGCCATTGATGTCGATGTTGTTGGTATAAAGTCCATCGCCATTGAAATCGTAACGGATGGAATCGTTGTACCCGCAGATGGTCCAGCCATGCGACGGGCTTCCTCCCCAGGAAGTTTGCACCCATTTTCCCGCTTCAGGAGTGCCGGTGGGCAGGGTGGCAACCGGTGGGGAGAAGTATTGTGCATAGATATTGCCCACTCCGCCAACCGATGCGCCTTCCAGATGGTCGAAGAGCCAGTATTTCAGCGTTTGTAATCCTTCAGGGGTATCCACGCGGATGGCTTTCACCGAATTAAGTCGGTTGGCCATGCCATTGTAATATTTGTCATATCCCGAAATCCAGCGGGTATATCCTCCGGTGTTCAGTGCGCCGCCATAATCAACCACATTCATATTGCCGCAAGCCTTTACGATTTCCCACGAATCAAAAAAGCTGGCTCCCTGATAGTTGTTGGCATTGTTTAAAAAATCCCAGGTGAAATGGGTGGGGTATTGATTTGCGAGCTGATTGGCCGCAAGTCCGCGTGCGCGGTCGATCTCGTAACAAAAGTTGAATGCAACGCCCGACGATTGCCCGCATTCATACCCCGACTGCGCCGTGATAGATCGAAAATAGGGTTGGGTTGAATTGTCGATACTTGTCGGTAAAAGCGGGGCATTCATCCCTTTGTAGGAATCGGGAAGTTGTAATTCCGGGATATTCGACAACACGTAAAGTTCATCCGGGGTAAGGGACACCGGTTCGATGCCTTTCTGGAAGGGAAGATTTTGTGCACTGGCGTTCAATCCCGAAAAAAGATTCATGGACAGGGCAAAAAGGATAAGGAATTTTTTCATGGCGTCGATCCCGTTGATACATGACAAATTTAATGATTCTTTTTCGATTGGCCGTAGGAATAAATGGCATCGAGTAAAAGCATCGAATCGAGGGCGATGTTGCGGTCTTTCGCTTTATTCTCGACCTGGGCAAGCCATTCTGCATTATTTTTAATGTCGAAGGTGATATGATAAATGGTATCCCAGTAACTCTTTCCCTGCAGGTTGCTGTAATTGCTGTTAAACGTGTAACCGGCATCCTCCTTTACCATCTCTTCCAGTGGTTTGCCCTGCAGTCGTGCTTTGTTCACCATAAACCGGAACCAGTCACGGTCGTTTCTGATCTCGTTTTCAATGTTGTAGATCAGCGGATCCTTAATTTCGGGGTGAAATGCCAGAAAAGCCTCATCCGCAAAATTCCAGAAGCCGCAGTGAAGGTTGATCTCGGAGGCCATCAGCAAAATGACATGGTAGTTTATAAGTTTCTCCCGAAGATTTGATTTGTCGACTAAAACAGGAGGGGTTTGATTGTGATACGGATATACTTTTTTATTGTAATACCAGAAATCCTGCCTGGCAAACAGGTGATTGCTGTAATCATCCGCAATATTATCATAATAGCTGTCGGCGATTACCAGTACAGATAGTTTTTTAGCCGGCGTTTTTTCGAAAGATACCGATGGATAAACCGCCGGGGCAGGGCTCAGCGGGAAGATCAGGTTCAGCAATTGGCCGATGTCGTTATCCGTGCCAACGGGCGTTTCCGAAGGGATCAGCTTTTGTGTTTTAAATCCCGGTACGCCAGTTCCGGTCAACCTTTCAATGGATTTCACCAGTGTATCCACGGCAAATGGCACCCCGTATAAGCTCCAGTGCATGCCATACTTTGGGAAAAGCGGATACCGTGCAGTATCTTTCATCTTCAGGAAATAGCTGTGCATATCCATGAATTCCAAACCCAGTTCCTGTGATCGCCGGGTCATGTAATCATAGTTGGTCTGACTTCCTTTTTCCGGATGAAAACGTCCGGGAATATACTCAGGATAAAAACCCGCTTTCCCCGGCTCATAAACGAGCAGCAGGGGAACATGGTGGGCCTTCAGGCTGTCCATCACATTTTTCAACCGTGCCAATTTCTTGTCAATGACAGTTTTTCCGATAAAATATTCTCCGGTATATTCATGGATGTAATCCTCCTCGAAAAGGTATTGCTGTTGCCCCCTGATAAAACCCTGCGCATGAATAAGGCCCAATAAGGTATAATCACATTGATTGTTGACGCGGATCAGCGAGTTGCGAAACCCGATGTTGTCGTTAAGTCTGCTGGCATAATCATCCTGGAAGGCAGAGGAAAACCATTTTCTCCAGGTAAATAATTTCAGATATGGCGCTTCACGCAGTTGAAAGTATCCCTTCAACGGCGTTTCTTTTACCAGATGATTGCTGTATTGCAAGGCTGAAGCGCCGAGGGTAAACAGCACCAGGACCAGAATTGTTGACTTGATCATGCGCATAAACGACCAGGACTGGTTGAAATCCCATACAAATTTAAGGATTTTTGCCTCCTGTTTGCGCTCCTTGTCTATCTTTGTGCCCATTCAGCAAGCAAAACATCCATGTCTGACTTTATCAAGCGCAAAGTTCATCTGGTCATCCTGGCATCTCTTTTTATCCTCCTGGCAACTTTGTCGCTGATTTCTGACGGTTATTTCGGAGGCGCCGACAACATATCCCATTATCTCATTTCCCATTATGCCTTTAAACATCCTCATCTGTTCCTGTATTCCTGGGGCCGGCCATTGTACACCATGTTATCGGCGCCATTTGCGCAATTCGGGTTGCACGCGGTGAAACTGTTCAACATTTTGCTGGGGCTTTTCACTGCCTGGCTTGCATTTCGTACGGCCATCCTGCTGAAGATCAAGCCGGCTTTCATGTCGCTGGTATTTGTCTGTTTTACCCCGCTCTATTTCATGATGATGCCCACGGCACTCACCGAAATCCTGTTCAGCTTCGTGTTAATGCTGTCCGTATTTTTGTTTATCCGCAGAAATTATATTGCCTCGGCCCTCGTGATTTCATTTCTGCCTTTCGCCCGAACAGAGGGGTTTATCATCCTTCCGGTGTTCCTTTTAGCCCTGGTATGGGCAAGGCAGTTTAAAGCAATTCCCTGGCTGGCTGCAGGAATAATCTTTTTTAGCCTCCTTGGATGCTGGTACTATAAAGACCTTTTCTGGGTTTTCACTCAATTTCCCTATCCGGTTAATTACCACCATCCTATTTACAACAAGACCGGAAGTTTGGGACATTTCTTCGAAAGCCGCGACTCAACGCTGGGACTGCCTTTGGAAATCCTCTTTCTGGCCGGGATTATCGGAACCGCCCGCGACTTTTTTTCAGGAGATAAAGCTGTCCGCCACCGGGTTCATCTGCTGGCTATCCTTGTACTGGCGCCGTTCCTGCTCTATTTCGCCTTCCATTCGGTGCTTTTCTGGAAAGCCATGGGAGGCTCCATGGGGCTGGAGCGTGTGCTGGCAGCCATAATGCCAATGGCAGCAATCGTTGCACTCAAAGGGTTCGATGCACTATCCGAATTACTTGGGAAAAACCGCTATCTCCGCAGTATTTTCATGGTGGCAGTTATTGCTTTGGTCATTCTTATTCCTTTCAAAGGCAATGTGATTCCTTTTCCGTTGTCGCCCGAAGAGAAGACCATCAAAGAAGCGGCTGAATGGGTTAAAGCCTCCCCATACGCCAACCGGTTGATATATTACACGGATAATAATGTGCCCTATTATCTGGGCATTAACCCGTATGAAAAATCACCCGCCCTTTGTTACTTGTTCGGCGATGCGAAATACCTCGATACCATCCCGTCAGGTTCGTTGCTGGTGTGGGACGCCCACTTTGGCGCCAATGAATCGAAGGTGCCGGTTGATTCTTTGCTGGGAAACCCGCACCAAAAGTTAATCCAATATTTCAGACCCGAAGTGCCCTGGATCACCTTTGGCGACCATTATTACGACTGTTACATCACGACGGCACTGCCGGCATGTCAAACAGCCGACAACCTGACCCTCCGCGATTCGCTGGTGGAGGTGATGGAAGCAAAACAATGCATTGATACCCTCCTGGTTAAATCATTTGAACAGCCCGGTGATGCGGGCGACCCCTCCTTGCTGTCGCGGGAGATCGTTCACAGGGGTAGTTTCAGCTATTTGATGGATGGGCGGACGGAATTCAGTCCTGGGTTATGCCTGTCAATCAAGAGGATGGGATTAAAACAACCCGAGTCATCCCTGCCGGCTACACCGACAAAACAGGGAATCCGCGCGATCGTCTATGTATATCTTCCTGAAATAATCACGACCGCCAACACCTTGCTGGTCATCTCCTTCGAACACAAAAACCAACCGTACAGCTACACCTCGCTCAATCTGAACGAGCAAAAACTCAAGCCCAACCGTTGGAACAGGGTGAGCCTGACCGCCCCGCTCCCTGCCTTCAAATCGCCGGAAGATTTATTGAAGGTGTATATCTGGAACCCCGGGAAGCAGATGTTTTATATGGATGATTTGAGGGTGGAAATCGTAAGGGTATTTGAATGAATTTGGTCATACTGAAGATTTTTTCTGTATTTTTATGCAGTATGAGTAAATAAATGCAAACAATGATCTAAAATATTGTTGCGGGACAGATCGTGTCTGATGATTATCACCAATGATTACGTAAAAACAGAACACATTCCTGGTTTGGAAAAGTTGCGGAGGTTCAATTCATCCCTTGTGGAAATGTTTGCTGACGGGTGTTTACTGAACTGAGACCTGGTGAACAGTTAGTGAAAGGTTAGAGGCAGGTTACAGGAAGGTTTGACAATTGAATGAGGAAAAAAATCGAAATGCCGGTAACCGCACATATGAAAACAGTAAAGAATGAACGTTCCCTGTTGAATATACCAGCAACTATACAAAAAATTTCTGACTATTTTATTTGTTATCTTATACCCTTGATATTAACCAAGGTTAATTAACAAAATGAAAGAAACATCGATTTCCAATAATATTGCCACACAGAAAAAATGAAACCATTGCAAATGACACACAATAAATGAACCGGGTGAGACAAAGATACCATGAAACACTCTCGGGGTATTTCTCAGGGAAACCACTTTATCTGGATCAAAGCTGCAAGAATGATAGTCTGAATATACGGAAAATTGCAGAACTGCCATGGCAACTATCTAAAGCCGGAATTTACGCAAAGCTAAAAGATGTATTGACTAACCTTGATTTCTTTTTAGGTCTTTCAGAAATTAACCGTTATGATATTTGGAGATATTGGGAATCAATTCCAAATGAAGAAAGGGATATGGTTCCGTCCTATAAACAAGCTGTTACAGAATGGGAAAAAGAAGTTGGGAAATCAAAGAGATTTGAACTTGCCCTAAATGAGCTCGAACATTTCTTAGTTGTTTCAGGAGAGAAAGATGAAAGCGGAAACCTGACAGTTATGTCCTATGAACTGGCTCTTCATCTCTATCCTGAAAATGATATCATTATTGCTATCCGGCGAAATAATTTAGCGACTGCATATTATCATGCGAAAAGGTATGCTGAGGCTGAATCATTGCTTAAACAGGCTTTGCCTGTATATTTAAATAATTTTAAAAAATCATGCGAAGACACATGGGTCATGCAGATAAATCTCGGGACATGCATTATCAGGTTAGGAAGGATTGAAGAAGCCGAAAAGATTTTAAGAGATGCCATTGCGGGAACAAGATTCCATCTTGGTCCCCTGCACACGGCAACACTGACTGCAATAAACAATCTTGCTGAAATTTTATGGTATAATGGAAAGTTCAATGAGGCTAAGGATACATTTGAGGAAGCATTGTCCGGGCGTTGTGCATTATTGGGAACCGAACACCCTCTAACCATTGAAACCAGTACGAATCTGAACTTCTTAATTGTTTGGTTCATAAATAAACCGCCAGAAACAGCAATAAAAAATTTATTGATACTGTTGGAAAATACAGGATTACATGGACATGCTGAAAAATTGAAAAAAATGCTCAATTTTTAATAATTTCTTGTCAAAAAAAGAAAAAGGATGGTACGAAATGAAAGAGAACAGTCAAAAATATCATAAGAACCTCAGTGGTTATTTTCTTGCAAAGCCACTTTATCCTTATAAGAAACTTAGGGAAAATCCGAATAAGAGAAAGATCGTCGAACTGCCATGGCAATTGGCTGCCTGTAAAAACTGGAAGCAACTGACCCAGACTTATTCTGATCTTGAATTTCTTACACTTTGCTGGATTTATAGCAGCTATGAGGTAAGATCATTTTGGACATCAATACAGGAACATACAAGTTACAATCTTCTGGAAACATACATAAAATATCTGGAATCACCGGAAAAATATCCAGCCAATGACCTTTTCATGCTAGCTGATTTACTGGCGGAGTTCAAGCACATTGTCCAGGTTATAAAACTTTATGAATTTCTCACTGACGCATACAGAAAGAGCGGAGAAACAAGAAATTATAACATGGCAGTGCTCAGGATGGGGCAGATGTACTATTCTGTTGGGAAATATGAAGATGCACTAAGATGCTTCACTGAATCAAATGATTATGCAAAAAAAAGCGGAGATGTATATGTGTATATGTGCTCTGTCGGGGATATGGGGATCATAAATTTACTCATGGGCAGACTGAAAGAAGCTATGGTATTCTATCAGGAACAGGAACAGTTATGCATGAGATTCGGGTACCAGCAGGAATTAAGAAACGCTATCAGCAACCAGGCTGAAATTAAATACACTCTTGGAAATTGGGAGCAGGCATTGAGCCTTTATGATAAGGCTGAAGAATTATGCCTCAAAATGGACGATAAAGCAGGGATAATCAATGTCTTTGGTAACAAATCATTGGTTTATAAAAACCGGGGAGATTTCAACAAAGCGCTTGAACTATTGACCAAACAGGAAAAAATAGCAAGGGAAATCAGCAGCTATGAACACATTGTGGCCTCATTGACAAATAAATCAAGTATTTATTTGGCCTTGGATCAGCAGGATGAAGCCATGAAACAATTGAACGAAGCTGAAATCATCGCGAGGACCAAACATATGAATGATATGCTTCAAATGGTAATCGGCAATAAAGCACTTGTTTATAAGCATTTGAATGACAACTTGAATTCCCTTAGATTATTGAAGGAACAGGAGCGGATTTGCAATTTTATAAAAAACAAAAAAAGTCTTGCAACCTGCCTCTATAATCAGGGAATGATATATTGTAATCTTGATCAATATGAAGAATCCTCAGCTTTATTTGAAAAGTCATTGGCAATTAATGAGGAAATCGGTTCCAAGGATGGTATCCAATTATGCCTGGGCGGTAAAGCTGAATTACTGCAACAAAATGGAAAATACCAGGACGCACTTGTTCTATTCCGTGAAAAAGAACGAATTTCACTGGAACTTGGTAAGAGTTTAAGTGTAGCGACAAGCCTGGGGGAACAGGCAAAAATATATTTTAACATGGGGCAAACGGAAACCGCATTGGATTTTGCCACCCGGGCGCATGACATCACAGTAAAGTACGGATATATTGCATTGGAAAAAAAAATTTCAATGCTAATTCAGGTGATTAATTTTTCAAAGACACATGATATTCAGTAATAAAAATTCTCTATTCAAAGCAATAGAAGAAGGGAATGTGGAAGCATTCAAGAAATCCTTGCTAAAAGTTGGGAAACAGGATCTTTTTAATAAGTCTGGTGAACCGGTCATCGTAGAGGTTATACGATCAGGGAATCTGGATATTTTAAAAATTTTGATCGAAAGCGGCGCAGATTTAAATGTAAAAAACAAATCCGGGAAAGATTTGTATACCCTTGCATTCGAAATGAAAAACCAGGGAGTGGTAAGGCTCCTTCTTGAAAATAATAAGGAAGCCCCTGGCAAATCGTTCTATGCTAATTTATTCGTCCGGAGTTTGGTAGAGCAAAATAACAATGATCTTGTGAACTTATTAATTGCAAAAAGAATGGATATGACCCAGGTTCTCAGGGAAGATCCTGAATTAGCAATCATATCAGTCATGAATGATAATATCGAGTTGACCAGGTCATTTCTGAAATTTGCTGATTTAAAGGGAGTCATAGATCAAAAAGGAAATAACCTTCTCCATCTTGCAATTGTAAAGGGAAATGAAGAAATGATTGACATGCTTGTAAATTCAAAAATTGATAAAAACTGGAGGAACCTGGCGGGAGAGACACCGTTTGAGTACGCTGTCCATACAGGGTCATTCTCCTGTGCCTTAACATTGATTCCGGGTAATATTGACCCGGAAGACCGGTATGAAAAGATCACTAAATTGTATATACCGTGCATGAGCCATTGGAAAAGGAGGATACTATCATTAAACCTGGAACTCAAAGGTATGTCTTCCGTAAATTACGAACAGCTTATGTCTCTCATGTCTGGAATTTATCATCTGCTTGACGGATTTTCAGTAGCATACAATAAAGTCGTCAATGAAGTCAGGGATTCGTTCCGGGAGAATTTTGAGTTCTGTGAATTTACGCCATTCATTATCCAGAAGCCGGATTCATTTACACCAGAAGATTATGATTCTCTTACCATCCTGAGAGAAACAGCCGAAGGGAATGTAATCCGGCTTCTACTTCAACTGAATAAAATGACTCAACCAGAAAATGATTCTATATTTTTACTCCAGGACAAGCCACAGACACTGGCGTCCGTATCAAAAGGGATCATTATTCAGGGTGGATCCGGATTGAGCATCGGGGAGGCATTTAAAGTATCATATGCAAATAGCGGTCATAGCGGAGTCCATGCAGAACATGAATTTTTATTTACACATTATGACAACGTGAAAAAAGTTGAACTGGCTCAACCCCATTTCGAGTATAATGGAAGGTTGTACGACGAATTATCTGTCGAATTTGAGAATGGGGAGAGGAAAAACTATTTTTTCGAGATTACAGATTTTTTTGGGCGGTCCACATTGGAGCAGATCAAAGAACACGTGTAACGCCACATTTAAGACATTTGCATCCATTCCAGGCATGTATACCTATTAAACATTTGAATGACATTTTTCCTCCTTTTCTGTAATTGTTGATATTTATCACGCATGTTTTACTAAATCCCTTGTCAATCAAGGATCTTATAAATAGTTTTAAAATTTTGTCATGTACCTGGAAAGTGGTTAATT
>JBAXFM010000055.1:0-22178 GCA_037139855.1 Bacteroidota bacterium | reverse complement strand
AGTGCGTGCAGACGAACATCCGGGTAATGGCCTTTCAGGTCTCTGAATAATTTTTCGTAAAAATCAAGGCTCAGTTTAGGGTGCAATCCTCCCTGCAGCAAGAGCTGATTACCTCCCAGCCGTTTCATCTCTTCAATTTTGCTGCAGTATTCAGGTATTGTGGTGATATATGCATCCTTGCTTGCGCCCGTCCTGTAAAAATTACAAAATTTACATCCGGAGATGCAGACATTGGTAATGTTTACATTGCGGTCGATAATCCAGGTTACTGCACCTTCAGGATGAAGTTTTTTTCGCAACTCATTGCCTGTCAGCATCAGATCGGCTAAAGGAAGCGATTCAAAAAGGAACTTGCCCTCCTCCACAGACAGGAATTCGGATTGAAGCGCCTTATATATGAGGTTTTCTTTTGTCATTGTCAATAAGGGACGGTCGCAATTTAAACATTCCGGCCTCCAAAATTTTTCTAAATTTGTATTCGTAATCCGGTTCAAAATTACTTAAAATCATGATTCCATTAATAACCATTACCAATAAAGCGCCGGAACCCGGGCATCTGGCGATCATCATTTCAAAAATTGCAAAATTGCCGGCCGGGATGTTCAATACCGCAGAACAAAAGTACCTGAAGGATCAAATTGAAACCCTCAAACAGGATGTGGTTTCATTCAATCGGTACAGCCATTGGTTGTATATATATATCGTCAGGGAGGAAAAGGATCAGTCAAAACAACTGGAAACCGCGCGTAAGGCCGGGGATCAAATCGCCGGTTTTCTTAATACACAGAAAGCCAGGCGTATTGCGGTTTTTGATGCACAAGAGGAAGAGCATCTTTTACTTGCTTTTACTGAAGGAATGGCCCTTGGATCTTACCAGTTCCTGAAATATAAAAAGGATAAGGAAAAGGAAAACACGCTGCAGGAGATCGAAATCTATTCCGGATCATTGGAAGGAACCGGTACTGAAAAATCCTCAGCATCGCCCGTCGTCCGGCTCACGCAACTGAACATCCTTCTCAAAGCGGTATGCTTCTGTCGGGACCTCATCAACGAACCCAATTCCTATCTTACAGCCACGGTTTTTTCAAAAGAGGCAGAAAGGATGGCCAAAGAATCGGGCGTACATGTGGAGGTGCTGAATAAGCAACAGCTCACTGATTTAAAAATGAATGGTTTGCTGGGGGTCAACCAGGGCAGCCATGAGCCGCCTACCTTTACCATCATGGAATGGAACCCGGCTGATGCAATAAATAATAAACCCATTGTGTTTATAGGGAAGGGTGTCATGTATGATACAGGCGGAATGAACCTCAAGCCTGGCGATTCGATGATGAACATGAAAGATGACATGTCGGGAGCGGCAGCTGTTGCCACTGCAGTTTATGCCATCGCGAAGGCGAAACTGCCTGTTCATGTTGTGGGCCTGATGCCTGCCACCGATAACCGCCCCGGAGAAAAAGCCTTGGTCTCAGGCGATATCATCACCATGCACAATGGCATGACGGTTGAAGTGTTGAATACCGATGCTGAAGGCCGGCTCATACTGGCAGACGCCCTCAGCTATGCACAAAAGTATGATCCTGCGTTGGTAATCGACCTGGCCACCCTCACGGGCGCTGCGGTGCGCGCCATTGGCAAATTCGGAGCTGTTGCCATGCAGTCGAAAGCCACAGACGAACTGGAAACGCTCAAGATCTCAGGATTTGATGTTTACGAACGTTTGGTTGAATTTCCCATGTGGGATGAATACGGCGAACAAATGAAATCAGATCTGGCCGACCTGAAAAACCTGGGACCGGCAGAAGCCGGGATGATTACTGCCGGAAAATTCCTGGAGAAATTTACCAGTTATCCGTATATCCATCTTGATATTGCCGGTCCGGCATTCATCGAAAAACGCGATTCTTACCGGGGCCAGGGTGGCACAGGGTTCGGGGTGAGGTTGTTGTTTGATTTTATTCAAAAAATTGCCGGTTATTAAAACCCCGGAATATTGTTATTTTTGCAAAAAACCAGCATAAATGGAACAACCTGTTGAAAAAGAAAGAAGAGTTCGTGTGGGAATTACCCACGGCGATATGAATGGCATTGGATATGAGATTATTATTAAAACGCTACTGGATCAGCGGTTAATGGAATTATATACTATTGTGGTTTATGGTTCGTCAAAAGTTGCATCCTACCACCGAAAAGCATTGAATATCAATGATTTTAATTTTAACCTGGTGAAGAAGTCCGACCAGGCGCACCCACGCCGGCCGAATATCGTCAACATCCATGATGAAGAAATCAAGATAGACCTGGGGAAATCAACCACCATTGCGGGTGAGTTGGCGCTTCTGTCATTGGAAGCAGCATGTGAGGATTTACAGAAGAACAACATAGATGTAGTCGTAACAGCTCCGATCAATAAGAAAAACATTCAATCACCCGGGTTTGCATTTCCGGGGCATACAGAATATTTTGCCCGAAAGTTCAACACGGAAAACTTTCTGATGCTGATGATCAACAATGTATTGCGCATCGGGGTGGTTACAGGCCATATTCCATTGAATCAAGTTAAAGAAGCGCTCACGGAAGAGTTGATTCTGAAAAAAATCCATGTCATGAATCAATCGCTGATGCGTGATTTCGGGATCATAAAACCCCGTATCGCTATCCTGGCGCTGAATCCTCATGCAGGTGACGATGGCTTAATCGGGAATGAGGAGAAAACGGTTATCCAACCAGCCATTGACAAGGCCTATGAACAAAATATTCTTGCTTTTGGACCCTATCCGGCAGATGGTTTTTTCGGTGCCGCAAGCTTTAAGAATTTTGACGGTATCCTGGCTATGTACCACGATCAGGGAATGATCCCTTTTAAATTGATGTCGTTTGACGAAGGCGTAAATTTTACCGCCGGATTACCTGTCATCCGAACATCACCCGCACATGGAACTGCCTACGATCTTGCCGGAAAAAACGAAGCTTCGCCAGAGGCCTTCCGCAATGCACTGTACCTGGCAGGTGACATTTTTATACATCGGCTCGAATACGATGAACTACAGGCCAATAAATTGCATACTTCAAACGGTCAACCCGATAACAACCGTTCATGACAGACCCGGTTTACACGGTCTCTGAAATTGCTTCCATATGTAGCGGAACAATTCATTCTGTGAACGGGGTCAATACTGTAATCCACGACCTGCTGATAGATAGTCGCCGGCTAATTCACCCTGAACATTGTTTGTTTGTGGCCCTTGTTTCTGAACGCAACAACGGGCATAAGTTTATTGAAGAACTTTTCGGGAAGGGAGTGCGGAGTTTTCTGGTTTCGGAACTGCCGAAACAGGAAGAATTGAATATCGAATATCGAATATTGAATGTTGAATGTCGACCGGCGGATGATAATTTGGCCAAACAAAATGCCAGCCCCACCTTCATCCTCGTCCCTGACACCCTTGCTGCATTGCAGGCGCTTGGCGCTCATCACCGCCGGCAATTTGATATTCCGGTGATTGGCATCACAGGGAGCAATGGGAAAACAATTGTCAAGGAGTGGCTGTTCCAGTTACTGAGCAGGGATTTTCGGATTATACGCAGCCCTAAAAGCTACAATTCACAAATAGGTGTTCCGCTTTCAGTATGGAAGATGGCGCCTGACCACGATTTGGCAATTTTTGAAGCCGGAATATCGCGGCCTGGTGAAATGGAGTATCTTTCACCCATCATCAGTCCGACGATCGGAATATTCACTAATATTGGCCATGCCCATGATGAGTATTTTGAAAACCAGCGTCAGAAAGTTACGGAGAAGCTCAAACTATTCAGGAGGGCACAAATACTGGTTTACTGCTCGGATTACACCATGATCACAGAATGTTTGCAGGCAGATCCAATCTGCCAAAACTTGAAAACATTCACCTGGAGCCGAGCCCATGAAGCCGATCTCCGGATTACAAACGTTATTAAAGAATCCGGAAAAAGCCTGATCGATTCGATTTACATGGAAGAAGTTTTCTCTTTTACCATTCCTTTCACCGACGAAGCTTCCATCGAAAACGCCATCCATTGCCTCGCCACCGAAATAGTACTTAGCGATCCGTCACTGGTCACCCGTCATTCGTCATTTGTCACCCGTCATTCGTCACCCTTCACCCTTCACCTGTCACGTTTCGCTTCCCTGGCTCCCATCGCCATGCGTCTCGAACTGAAGGAAGCAATCAACCATTGTTCCCTGATCAATGACAGCTACAATTCGGATATCAATTCACTCAGTATTGCGCTCGATTTTCTGAATCAGCAAAATCAACACACAAAAAATACGATCATCCTGTCTGATATCCTTCAAACAGGCCGTGAAAAGGGAGAATTGTACACAGAGATTGGGTCGATGCTGGCTTCACGAAATATTAACCGCATCATTGGCATCGGTCGTGACATTGTAAAGCATACAGACAAATTTATCATGCAAAAGGACTTTTTCCTTACAACAGATGAATTTCTGCAGCATTTCCCGGTTTCCTCATTTCAAAACGAGACAATCCTGCTGAAAGGAGCGCGTTTGTTCGAATTTGAAAAAATCAGCCAGGTTTTACAGCAAAAGGCGCACGAGACGGTCATGGAAATCAACCTGGATGCATTGGTCCACAACCTGAACCATTTCAGATCACGGTTACAGTCAGGAATAAAAACCATGGCCATGGTGAAAGCCTTTTCCTATGGCAGTGGCAGCTATGAAATTGCCAACGTGTTGCAGTTTCACCGGGTTGATTACCTGGCTGTTGCGTATGCCGATGAAGGAGTGGAGCTGCGCAAAGCCGGCATCCATTTGCCGATCATGGTGATGAGCCCTGAAGAGCAGAGCCTCGACACGCTATTGAAGTACAACCTGGAGCCTGAAATTTATAACCTGCACATTCTCAACCTTCTTGAAGAAACAATTTCACGCAATCAAACCTCCATCCAGCAGGAAGTACGTATCCATATTAAACTTGATACGGGAATGCATCGACTTGGATTTATGGAGGAAGAGGTTGAACCACTGATTGTCAGGTTGAAATCGAATCCGAACCTGCATGTTCAATCGGTATTTTCGCATCTGGCGGCCAGTGAAGACCCGGAAGAAGATCATTTTACCCGATGGCAAATCGGGTTGTTTATGAGGATGAGTAGCAGGATAACCCGTGAATTGGATTATGCCATACTGCTTCATATCCTGAATTCTGCCGGCATCAACCGATTTCCGGAGGCACAACTCGACATGGTTCGTTTAGGAATTGGCTTGTATGGCGTTGGAAGCAATTTTGAAGAACAGTCAATGCTTAGGAATGTAAGCACCTTGAAATCGGTGATCACCCAGATCAAGCAAATCCCTGCAGGGGAAACCATCGGATATAACCGAAAAGGCAAAGTTGAAACGGATACCCTGATTGCCATTGTCCCGGTGGGATATGCCGACGGACTGAACCGCCGGCTGGGTAATGGACGAGGAAAGTTGTACATTCATGGAAAGCCGGCTCCGATCATAGGGAACATTTGTATGGATCTGACGATGGTGGATGTGAGCAGCCACACCCCCGACCCCTCCCCGCCTGGGGAGGGGAGCGCTCTCCACCAGCCCTTCCCTAAGGAGGGAGATGAAGTAATCATCTTCGGCGACCAGCATCCGGTGGCCGAACTTGCAAGGGAAATGGGAACGATTCCATATGAAGTGCTCACCGGCATTTCGCGGCGTGTAAAACGCGTCTATTATTACGAATAACCTTTACCTTGATAATTTCACTTATTTTTGCCTTTTGAACAGGTATATGATATCCAGAAAGCTTAGCATATTAATTCCGGCTTACAACGAAGCTGCAACCATTCATCGCATCCTTGACAAGGTGCTGGCTGTTACATTAATTGAGGCGTTGACCAAAGAGATCATCATTGTCAATGATTTCAGCAGTGATAACACTGTCAGTGTGGTTGAAAAATACATGGCATCACACCCGGAAAGTGACATCAGAATATTCAACCAGCCGGTAAATATGGGCAAAGGCGCAGCTTTACATCGCGGAATTGTGGAAGCAACGGGCGATTTTATCATCATCCAGGATGCCGACCTTGAATATGACCCTTCGGAATACAACGTGCTTTTGAAACCCGTTCTTGATGGTTTTGCCGATGTTGTTTACGGCTCACGTTTCATGGGGGGCAGACCTCACCGGATTTTATTCTTCTGGCACTCCATCGGGAATAAACTGCTCACTTTTATCTCCAACATGTTTACCAATCTGAATCTCACGGATATGGAGACATGCTACAAACTTTTTCGCGCTGAAATTCTGAAGAAGATCTACTTTAAAGAAAAACGTTTTGGATTTGAACCTGAAGTTACTTTAAAAGTTGCCCGTTTCCCGAAAATCAGACTTTATGAAGTTGGCATTTCCTACTACGGACGGACATATGAGGAGGGTAAGAAAATCGCGTTGAAAGATGCATTTCGTGCAGTTTGGTGTTTGTTGAAATACAGCATGTTTGACCGGAAATATCTGAAAGCGGCTGATTAACGTCGTATTCCACGCATCAATGAATCCTAACCATATACTCAATTCTTCAGTTATTCTACTTTGGATTCTATCAATTGCGCTGGGTTTGTTCTTTTTATGGAAGTTGCTGTCGCATTTTTTTGAAAAACCGGTGTTGTGGCTGACGATTCTCCTGATATTGTTTGGTACCAATTATTTCTGGCTCATCGTTTTTGCCGGTCCTACCACCAATGCTTTTCTTTTCACCTTGTTCCTGGCCATCATCCTGCTGACAGTATCCTGGCAAAAGAAATTCAGTTGGCTCCCATTGGTTGCCATGCTTCCGGGAATGGTGATCATCTCTTTTTTATTTGCTCCGGGAATGGCTGGCTTTCCAATTCTCCCTGCCAACATCCATCGTGTTTTATTTTCGGCAGAAAATGGCTGGCTGACCCATACACCCCTGGTGATTTTTGCATTGGCAGGCTTTTATTTTCTTGCAGAAAAAAACAGGACTCTTTTCACCGCAGCATTCCTGGTTATTCTGATCGATCTGATTACTGTAGCTGGCAATCCAACCTGGCAGTTTGAGAATTGTTTTGGCTACCCAAACCTGGTTGAAACCTACGCTGTTTTGTGTTTACCCCTGGGATATTTCATACAATGGGCCTGGACCCGCAACATGATGTCAAGGATCCTTGTGCTTGTCCTTTCAGGTTTGCTAATATTGATGAATCTCTTTCAAACCTGGCAGTTTCAAAAGTTGATTCTCCATGCGGAGATAATGACAGAGAAATATTGTTATGCATCCGACACCATCCCCAATGAGGCTTGGGTTGCCTATAGCCGGATTGCCAATTTTGATTTTGAGAACCCAATGCCTGAGTGTGAATCTTTCAGACTGGAACGTGCCGCTCATAACGGAACGCATGGGCTTTTGCTCAATGCTCAGCGCCAGTATTCACCAGGCTTGACTATCCCCATTACAAAGTTGACCCAACGTGATTCCACCTGGATTAAACCCTCCGGGTATTTCTTTTTTACCTGCAAAAACTCCTTCAATAAAGTTTTTCTGGTCATTACTTGCACCCACCTGGGTACTCCTTATAAATACAAAGTCTCGGATCTCTCAGCCGAAAAGTATCTGCCGAACCATTGGAATAAAGTCGAAATGAGTTACCTGGTGCCCTTTCCAGTTGACCCGGGCGATCTGATCCAGGTTTATTTCATGAACTATGGCGGGGAGGAATGTTTCATTGATGATGTTGAGATTAATCTTTGTAAACCCAGGCAGCGATGATGAAAACAAAGATTTCCGGTCGTCCGCTTTTTGACTTGTTGTTTTTTTCAACTGTTTTCGTGGCTTGCCTGCTGCTGGCATACCAACTGAATTTCAAAGACGGAAAAGCCCGGGCAGCGGGAGTGTTTGCTTCCGATAAAAGCATCTATTATGTTTATTTGCCTGCCACTTTCATTTATGGATGGGATATTCAGAAATTTCCGCCTCGGTGTGACACCATTTACAAAGGCTTCATCCTGGATTACAAGACCGGTAAAATTATCAACAAGATGACTTGCGGAGTAGCTATTTTGTGGACCCCGTTTTTCCTGGTAACCCATGCGATCGCCACTGTTGTTAATCTGCAACCAGATGGATTTTCAGACTTTTATCAAAAGATGGCCATTATCCCACCCGTGTTTTTCCTGGTGCTGGGACTGTTTTTTCTTAAACGAGTTCTCGAATACTATTCCCCGCCATACATTGCCTATGGGTGTATCCTGCTTATTTTTGCCGGAACAAACCTTTATCATTATGCACTGGCTGAAGGGTTGATGTCGCATGTACACTCCTTTTTCCTGTTTTCCCTGTACCTTTTTCTTTTAAAAAAATTCCTTGAAACCAGGGAACATGCCTACCGGTATTTTTTGGGGATGAGTATCGTGGCATCGCTCGCCTTCCTGGTGCGGCCAACCAACCTGATCATTCTGCTATGGTTTTTTCTGCTGGATGCAAGAACGATAACGGATATTTTCAGAAGAATACGGATTGCTGTCCGCCCAAAATTTCTTTTGACATTTTTGCTGGTTTCCTTCCTGATTTTCCTTCCCCAGTTAATTTACTGGAAATATGTTTCGGGTAGTTTCCTTCATTATTCCTACGGAGGAGAGGGATTTATTTATTGGAAAAATCCGGTTATTCTGCCCCTTTATTTTTCACCGTTCAACGGCTTGTTTTTATACAACCCACTGGTTTTGTTTTTCGTAGCCGGATTCGTCCTGATGGTTTTTCGCCGGAAAACCAATGGAATACTGTTGTTTCTGACTTTCGCGCTGGTCACCTATATTTCAGGGTCGTGGCACATGTGGTTTTTCGGAGGCAGTTATGGCTCGCGGCCATTTGTGGAGTATTATGCGCTTTTCGCCATCGGCTTTGGGTATCTTCTAATGGAAACAGTGCGGTTGAAAAATTTATTCATCAGGGCGCTGATCATCCTTTGCATGGTTGCGTTCAGTTACTATAACCTGCGGCTGATCTATTACAACATATGGTACACCAGTTCTGTCTGGGCCTGGGATGATTTTAAAAGCCGGCTTGACCAGGCAGGAGTTTTACATTTCTCCAGGGATTCGTACACCTATATCAATGACTTTGAAAATATTTCAAGAGATCGTGCTGTGGTGAAAACCAATCTCCGGAGCCATTCAAGAAACTGGTCTGCCATACTGGATTCGAGGAATCAATACTTCGGAGTGTATGCTCATAACCCGAACGGAATTCTGAATCATTACCCCCGAAAGGTTGCCATAAGTTGCTGGATAAGTCCGATTCTGTCCGATTCTACAGGCGCGATTCTGGTGGCCTCCATCGAAGATGAAAAGCATTATCCATGGTTTTATACCAGTGTTCCGGTCAATCATTTCCATACGGGAAAAGGGAACTGGACGGAAGTTACTTTGTCATTTGCCGTTCCGTTGTGGCTCAATACCCCCGGATCCCGGTTGAACATTTACCTGTGGAATGTTCACAGGAAGACATTTTATTTAGATGATGTCCGCATCAGGTTTGAATAACCGGGGTAACTGATTTTTTTCTCAGCGGCCCTCTGCGTTTCAATTTTTAACCGCAGAGAACCGCAGAGAAGGGTTGTTAAATATTCCTTGAGGATAATTGACTTGCAGATTGTTTTTATCTTTGAGCTATAAAATTCTGTTGAACATTGAAAGACCAAACCCGCGATTCCCGTTTCCACATCCTACTTTCCATTTCCGCTGCATTGTCGCTCCTGGGAATTTTTATCGGCTGGAATTATTACATCCACAAGCAATCCCTGAAGATAAATCAGGATGATATTTGCGAAAGAGAGCAGATTCCTGATACGACGGGAATGATAATAAAACGCCTGGCCTATCACGATTTTGAATCGGGCAATGCCGGCGATACCGCTACGCACCTGGCCTTTCGTGGCCATAGTGGAAAACAAGCCCTTGTCATGAGTTCAAAAGTTTTGTTTTCTCCTGGTTTGTGGATCAAATTCAAAGATTTTAATCCCGGTGATTCTTCCTGGATCAGGGTGACAGGATATGTGTGGTTTTCCTGTCCGGTATCTGAAGCAAAATGCAGTCTGGTGTCCACATGCAATCACAATGGCATCAATTATAAGTATATGTTCATCCCCATTGAAAAAGAGGAGGTGAAGCCCAACCAATGGAACAGGATCAGCATTGATTACCGGATTCCGCCGACTCCTGACCGGGAGGATGTAATTCAGGCTTATTTCTGGTACCGGGGAAATGGGGAGATGCTGGTGGATGACATTGAAATCACGGAATTAATTCCACTCCACGGTATAACTGACCGAAAATGATTATTTTTATCATCGGATCAATGTAAAATAATAACGCAATGAAAAAGTTATTCTTTTTACTTTATTTATCGTTTTGTGCTGCTTCCGGCTTTTCACAATGGATGTGGCAAAATCCAATACCACAGGGGAATCCGCTGTTGTCGGTCACCTTTACCGATGCCAGTACCGGTTATGCGGTGGGCAGTTTTGGTACTATTTTAAAAACTATTGATGCAGGGGTTTCATGGGGTGCCATGCCTGTTGGTACTGACAGGTCATTAAATGCCATCTGCTTTACAGACTCAAATACAGGTTATATAGCAGGAGACAGTGGAATCATCCTTAAAACCATCAACGGGGGCATTAACTGGACTTTATTACAAAGCGGAACAGCCAATTCATTGCATGCTGTTTGTTTTACCGGGCCGAATACCGGGTATACAGTGGGAGCTTTTGGAACAATCAAAAAAACGATTGATGCCGGGGTTACCTGGACATTGTTGCAAAGCGGAAGAACCGATGACCTTTTTTCAGTTTGTTTTACCGACAGTGCCACAGGTTATGCTGTCGGCGGCAAATATGGCAACAACGGAGTGATTTTAAAAACCACCGATGGAGGAGTGACATGGGTCGCTTCAACAAACGGAACATCCTATCATTGGTACTCAGTCTGCTTTACAGATAAAAATACAGGTTATGTTGCGGGTTGGTTCGGAAATATCCTGAAAACCACCAATGGCGGCGTCAGTTGGAACACCGTGATGAACGGATTGACCTGGAGTTTACAGTCGGTGGTCTTTGCCAATAAAAATACAGGTTTTGCTGTGGGTGGGTTTGGAACTATCCTTAAAACCACCGACCAAGGCTCAACCTGGAAAGTTTTATCAAATACAACCAGCACAGGTTTCTCTTCCATTTACCTCATTGATTCCGGCACGGGTTATATCGTCGGTTATGACAAGGGTTCTTCGGTCAGCATGATGAAAACCATTGACGGAGGGGCTACCTGGTCCAATTTACTGAATGGTACTACAAGAGATTTATTCGCAGTTTCATTTCCAGATGCCAGCCATGGTTATGCAGTGGGTGCGTCGGGCACCATATTAAAGACCATTAATGGCGGAACAAACTGGGTATCAGCATCGCCGCCGGGATTGACTTTAGATCTCTTTTCAGTGTTTTTTACGGATATCAATAACGGTTATGCGGGTGGCGAATTGGGTGTTCTATTGAAAACCACGGATGGAGGAGCAACCTGGACTAGTCTGGTGAATGGATCGGATCAAAATTTAACCTCCATATTTTTCACGGATCCGAATACAGGATATGCAGCAGGCGCCAGTGGTACCATCCTGAAAACCATGGATGGCGGAGCAAACTGGACAATCCTGGTGAGCGGAACAACGGCTGTACTGGAATCAGTTTATTTTCCCGATGCTATGCATGGTTATATCGCAGGAGAGCATGGAACCATTCTTAAAACGGCTGATTCCGGTGCAACCTGGACTACGCTTGTCAGTGGTGTGACCGGATCTCTATATTCTGTTTTCTTCACAAATGTTACAGACGGGTATGTGGTGGGCGTTGAAGGAACCATTCTGAAGACCACTGATGCCGGGGCTACCTGGACTGCCTCAAAGATCAGATCATGGAATGACTTATTTTCCGTTTTCTTCTCAGATCAAAACACCGGGTATGCAGCAGGAAACTGGGGCAGTCTGGTGAAAACAACCGATGGCGGAGGTACATGGTTTGACATCCCCGGTGGTACCGTTAATCCTTTGAGGTCAGTTTGGTTTACGGATGCAAGTACGGGTCATCTGGTGGGCATAGGCGGCACCATATTAAAGAACCTTCATGGCGGAGAATCCCTGGTTTCTCCACCCAACCAGAATGTGAACGCCTCTGCTGGCACTACCCGTTTCACAGTTAAGAGCAATACCATCTGGATGGCCTCCACCGATGCCTCCTGGTGTTATGTCACCCAATCCGGTTCGGGAAATGATACTATCCTGGTTTCTTACGAAGAAAATAAGACCTTTACAGAGCGGGTCGGCAAAATCATGGTGACCACGGCAGGTTCTGAATCCTTGACGGTTACCGTGACCCAGGCAAAATCAACCATTGGAATTGAAAAAATCAGGGAAGATGATTTTCGAATTTTACCGAACCCTGCAACGGGATTATTCCGGATTGTCCCCGGAGCGAAAAACCTAAAATCCATGGATGTGAAGGTTCAAAGTTTGAACGGCAAGATCATTTATACCGGGCGGTACGGGGGAGATAAAGAACATGAGATTGATCTTTCTGCAGCAGCCCGGGGATATTACCAGGTTGTACTGAAATCGGATGACCACATTTGGGTCGGGAAACTGATTCTCATCAGGTAGGAGCATATCCCGGATACATTCAGGAATCAAACCAGCGAGATGGCGAAATGGCGAAATGGTGAAGGGGGACAGTATTTTTTTTACATTCTGTTTTGTATATCCCTTGCCCTTACATGGTTTTTTCACAAAGATGCGATCAGGTTTAACGACCGCAATGAACTCTGGTCCGACCGGGCTGGCTATTATATATATCTGCCAGCCACCTGGTTTTACCATTTCGATGCCCGCAGGATGCCTGCCGACCTCGATATTAAAACCGGCGGAGGCTTCAGTCTCGATACCCTGAACAATAGAATCGACACAAAATATACCTATGGAGTTGCCTTACTGGAATCACCGTTTTTTATAACGGCAGGGATTGTTTCGCGCATTTTTGGTTATGACAGCGAATTCGGGTTTTCCATGATTTACATGCGGATGCTGAGCCTGGCAGCAGTCGTTTACCTGATGCTAGGGCTCTGGTTTCTAAAAAAAATCCTGGACTACTATTTCCGATCGCTTGTCAGCTTCTTTGTCATCACCATGATCTTCCTTGGCACCAATCTCTTCTATTACTCGATCATCGACGGCATGATGTCGCATGTTTACTCGTTTTTCCTCTTTTCCCTCTTCCTTTTTGCCTTGAAGAGATTTTTGGTTTCAGCCTCATATCCCTATTTTATGCTGCTCAGTGCTGTGCTTTCCCTGGCAGTCCTCATCCGTCCAACAAACGTGATACTGGGACTGCTTTTCTTTACCTGGGATGGCGCCGGACCCGGCGAATGGCTAAAAAGGCTAAGACAGTTTCTGAAGCCACAATATATCCTGTGTTTTCTGGCGATCCTTCTCATCCTATTCCTTCCACAACTAATCTACTGGAAGTACCTTACCGGCAACTGGATCCATTTCTCTTACCGTGATGAGGGATTCACCAACTGGCAGCATCCTATGGTCGCCCAGGTACTCTTTTCCCCGGTGAATGGGTTGATAACTTACACACCATTGGTTTTAATTTTCCTGGTTGGCCTAAGTATGATGATCCTTCGAAGGAACTTAAACGGTTGGCTCATTGCCGCTGTTTTTGTCATCGTAACACTGATCTGTGCATCCTGGAAAATGTGGTACTTTGGTTGCAGCTTCGGACAACGATCGTTCATTGAATATTATGCTATGCTGGCCGTACCTTTCGGGTATTTCACCACCTGGGTTTTCAGGCTGCGCAGGATGCTGGTAAGTTCAACCATTTTATTCATGGTTTTCCTGTTTGGTTACTTCAACCTGCGATATACGGTCTCCCTGTATAGGTTTGAACGTTGTTATTACGGTTCTACCTGGGATTGGGATCATTATATCCGTTCAATTGCCCGGGCAGGAATCATTTCTCCGGTTTGCCAGATCCAATCCTGTGAGAATGATTTTGAGAACCTGGCGCTGTCGCCGGTATTCAAGCCATCATGGATTTTTACCCGCTCAGGCCAATACAGTATCGCCAGTGAAAAAGGAGGGCTTACACCCTTGTATTCAACCAGGCTGGATGAATTTGGCTTCCCATATCCGAAAATGATGGAGGTCGAAGCCTGGGCGTTCAAACCTGGCCTGCGGAACACCGGTACCTCACTCAATTTTACCCTGAGCCGCGGATCAGAAGTCCTTTTCGCTGATGAACAGTCAATAGACAGACTGCTGATAAACCCTGCAACATGGTCCAAAGTTTCTAAAACCTTTATTATCCCGGATGTGAATGATTCAAGTTTGCTGATCAGCATTTTTGTTAAAAACCCACGTCATGTCCTGTTATATGTTGATGATTTGAAAATAAAATTTCATTATCGGTGGAATTGACGTTGTAGAGACGTTGCATGCAACGTCTCTACGAGAAACCGCGGAATTAAATTAGATTTGCAACCAAAATCAGATATCCTGCATGAAAATCAACCAACAGAACCGAATCTCCCTCGCCATATTTTGTTTGATATCCTTGGTCATCATTTTCAACCGGCTTTTACTTCCACGGTTCAATACCCATGATGTTCTGTCAATTATCAGCTGGGATGTTTTCGGATACTACCTGTACCTTCCCGCCACTTTTATACACCATGATCTTGGCATTAAGAATTTTGCATGGGTGAAGGAAATTCTTGACACCTACCACCCAACCATTGGTTTTTACCAGGCATATCTCAGTCCGGGGGGCGATTATGTGATGAAATATCCAATGGGAATGGCCATCATGTATAGTCCGTTTTATTTTCTTGGCCAGGTGATAGTCCAGTTTACCTGTTATTCCCATGATGGCTTCACACATCCCTACCAGCTATCCATTGCCATGGGCGGGTTGGTTTACACGGTTACCGGTCTCTGGTTCCTGCGGAAGATCCTGTTGCATTTCTACACTGATGGAAGTGTGGCCTTCACAATGCTTCTGATTGTGGCAGGAACCAATTATTTTCAACTCACCGCCTTTGATGGCGCCATGCCCCACAACTACCTGTTTACTCTTTTTGCGCTGATTGTCTGGTTCACTATCCGGTGGCATGAAACCCCACAATGGAAATTCGCCATATTCCTGGGGTTGCTTTGTGGTTTGGCTACTTTGATCAGACCCACTGCCATCGTCATCGGACTGGTTCCGCTTTTGTGGGGTGTTTGGAGCGGCATAGCCTGGCGGACAAAAATTTCATTGATTGGCAGAAATTTGTCGCAAGTGCTGGTCATGATCGTTCTCATAATGCTGGTGGTCGGACTACAGATGCTGTATTGGAAAATCCATTCGGGATCATGGATCTATTACAGCTACGAAAAAGGGGAGAAGCTGGAATTTATAGCACCTTATCTCAAAAAGGTTCTTTTTTCCTACAAAAAAGGCTGGCTGGTCTATGCCCCGGTGATGATATTTGCGCTGATCGGTTTCTGGCCGCTTTACTCCAAGTACCGCCGGGTGTTTCTTGCGGTATTTGTTTTTTTTACAGCCCACCTGTTAATTGTTGCCAGCTGGCCCACATGGTGGTACGGCGGAAGTTTCGGGCAACGCTCCATGATGGAATCGTATGTATTGCTGGCACTGCCTTTGGGCGCATTGGTACAGTGGATTTGGCAACAAAAAGGAATTCTCAGATGGACCCAACTGACGGGGTTGTTTTTGTTTGTATTGCTGAACCTTTTTCAAACCTGGCAGTATATGAATTTTGTATTGGAATCGTCGCGGATGACCAAAGCATATTACTGGGCCGTGTTTGGAAAAACCAGTGTAAAAACAACTGACTTGTTGTATCTTGAACCCACAGCCATCAATGATGAACGTGAATATTTACCCGAACCGGGAAACTTTATATCGAAGGTACTCGCTACGTTTGATTTTGAAAAACCGGATCAGGCAGCTCTTTCCAATTTCTGCAAGGATACCGCCAGTACCGGTAATTATTCCCTGAGGATGAGCAAAAAACTGGAGTTTTCTCCCGGGATCAACTTACCATACAAGGATATTTCGCAAAAAGATTTTGCCTGGATCAGGGCCGCTGCATGGGTGTATTTTACATGTAAACCCGAAGAAGCCGCCTGCGGACTGGTTATTACCTGCAACCAGGATGGAAAAGCCTATAAATACCGTATGCTTGAACTGGAAAAGGCCAACCTGAAACCCGGAACCTGGAACAGGATCACCATGGATTACATGACCCCGTTTTTTGACGATAAAAACAACACAGTTCAGGTGTATTTCTGGTATCGTGGGGACAAGGAGATGCTGGTCGATGATTTTGAAATCAGGTTGTTTGAGCCAGAATGACCCCACCCTAAATCCTTCCCCAAAAAGGTAGGGACTTACTCCCCCTTCCCTTTTTGGGGAAGGGGGTTGGGGGGATAGGGTCTGGTGGGTCAGGGGGGTGAGGTATTCCTGCCAGATTTCTATTAACTTTGCGTCCTCATTCTCTTCAGGGTATCATCTAACGCGTTAACCGATTGTCCGATGACATGGATAAAAAGCACTGTTTTCATTCTGATCCTGGCCATGCTTGCCATTCCTGCGGTGCAAAAAGCGCTTAACATCATCCCTGCTGCAAGTCTTGAAGGTTATTTCACACCCAGCCTGCGTCCGGTTTTTACTTTTACAGGGCTGGCCAACGGAGAATATCAGCAGCAAATGACCCCGCACCTGGATCGTACAATCGGGTTTCACAATGAACTTACCAGGCTCAGCAACCAGTGCGATTTCAGCTTTTTTTCCGTCCCGCACGCCGCCAGGATCATTGTTGGGAAAAATGATATTCTTCAGGATGAGTTTCACATAGATGCTTACCTGGGAAAGGATTTCATCGGAAAAAAATATATCGACGATAAAGTTTCCCGGTTAAAATACCTGCAGGATTACCTGTTAACTAAAAAAGGGGTGACCCTGCTTGTCATCCTGGCCCCCGGAAAAGGATGTTATTATCCTCAACAAATCCCAGCTCGTTTGTTGAAATGTAAAAAGGGAATTACCAATGATGCGTATTATTCCTGTCAGTTAAAGAAATATGGAGTCAACCTGATCGATTTCAACCAATGGTTTATCCGCATCAAAGATACCTCATACAATGTGCTCTATCCGAAAACCGGCGTGCATTGGAGCTCCTATGGCGCCTGGCTTTGTGCCGACTCACTCATCAGGTACCTCGAAACCCGGCTTAACCGTTCGCTTCCACACATAGTACTCGACAGTGTGGTGCGTGAACCGGCTGCGCGCCGGGTTGACAACGACATGGATCGTGTGTTAAACCTGATTTGGCGGATTCCTGTTCCGGTGATGACCTATCCCGTTTTTCATCATGCATACAAGGATTCGCTTCCAAAACCTGCGGCCTTGTTTATCAGCGACAGCTTTTACTGGAACTGGCACGACAATGGAATCATCAAAAACACGTTCAAACAGGAAGAGATGTGGTATTACGACAAGGACGTTTACCCGATGCAACTGATTAAGCCCACCAATACGGCACAAATTGATCTTGATCAGGCCATCAGCCGGCAGGATGTGGTGATCCTGATGCAAACCAATGCCGGTTATGGGAACCTTGGAAATGGATTTGTCGACAGGGCTTACGAGTACTATTATCCTGGCCCGACGCCCGTGAAAAAGATTATAAAATTCTTCAGGTCCAATGCTGGCATGATGGAAATCCTGAGCAAAAAAGCCCAGGAGCAAAACCTTCCACTGGAAGCGGTTGTTTTGACCGATGCCATTTATCTATATAACAATGAGTTGAAACACATTTCAAAACACAATGAACCATGATTTACAGCAGTAGTTTATTTTTACTTTATTTCCTGCCGTTCTTTTTGATCCTCTATTTTCTGATAGATCGGAATTATAAGAACTGGTTACTGCTCATTGCGAGCATTCTGTTTTATGCATGGGGCGCCCCGAAGTTTGTCTTTTTCGTGATGGGTTCCGTACTGATCGATTTTGTACTCATCAGGCAGATGAGTTTGAAAGAAGGATCGGCCCGCAGAGCTTTATTCTGGGGTTCAGTCATACTGAACCTGTCTTTGCTGATCTATTTTAAATACATGAATTTTTTTGTCGATCAGTTCCATGCCATGCTGAGCCTGTTCGGATCAAACCCGGGGCAATGGACAAAGATTGTACTTCCGGTCGGCATTTCGTTTATCACTTTTCAAAAACTCTCCTATACCCTGGATGTGTATAAAAAGAAGCACCCTGCTTTTCAAAAGGTACAGGATTATGCCTTGTATATTTTCATGTTCCCGCAATTGTTGTCGGGACCGATCGTACGGCCGGGTCAGATCGCATCACAGATTGCCGACCGGTTGGAGCAGGAGAATGTTGATTTCCGCCTCACCGGATTTTACCGTTTCATCATCGGATTGGCAAAAAAGGTTCTGATCGCCGATGTGCTTGGGGTAACAGTCAATGAGATATTTGCCCTCTCTTCCACCGAATTATCAACCGGCATGACCTGGATCGGGGCCATTGCCTACACCTTTCAGATATATTTTGATTTCTCCGGCTACTCCGACATGGCCATCGGTCTGGCCCGGATGCTGGGTTTCAGGCTGCCGGAAAATTTCAACTCCCCCTATGTTTCGCAAAGTATCACCGAATTCTGGCGGCGCTGGCACATGACCCTCTCATTCTGGTTCCGCGACTATATTTTCCTGCCGCTGGCTTATGCAACCTCACGGAAACTGCCAAAAGAACACTACTGGGGGATCCGGGCCGACAAGATAATCTATCTCATTGCCACCACAGTCACCTTCCTCTTGTGCGGATTCTGGCATGGCGCCGCCTGGACTTTCGTGGTTTGGGGTGCCTACATGGGGGTGTTTCTCATCGCCGACCGGCTGATTCTGCTGAAATACCTGAAGAAATCCGGAAAAATTCCCTCCATCGCCATCACCTTTTTCCTGCTGATGATTGGCTGGCTGATCTTTCGGTCGCAAACGCTCGGCGAAGCCTGGTTTCTCATCCGCCGTCTCTTTACCTTCCAGGGAGGTGAAAACACCGTATGGCTCAACCCAAAATTCTGGACCATGCTGGTCATCGCGGTGATATTCTCCTTCTGGGGCGGTTTTAAAAAAATTGAGTCCTGGGTGGAAAAACTCTATTTCAATCCGGGCAACGGCTTGATGATCACCTTTTCCATCATCGCCATCCTGTTGTTTATCCTCAGCGAAGCTACCATCACCTCATCCGGGTTCAGTCCGTTCATTTATTTCAGGTTTTAACATGAAGTTTGGTAAACGAATCCTGCTGCTTATCATCCTCCTGCTGCTGGTATTCCCAGCCGTGCAGAAGCGGTTTGGCCTGATCGTTTCCAAACCGCTTGCAGGAGTGTTCACCTCCACAGGCAGGCCTGAAATGAATTCTGCAACATGGTTCAATGGGAATTATCAAAGTCAGTATCGTCAATATCTGGAGGATTCGGTCGGGTTTAAACCGGATTTTGTGAGGATCTACAATCAGTTGGACTACAGTCTTTTTGCCATCCCTCATGCCGAACGGGTCATTGTTGGCAAGGACAAGGAATTATACGCCTCCGGGTATATCAGGGGATACCTGGGACAGGATTTCCCGGGGAATTATTACATCAATGAGAAGGTCCGCATGCTGAAATTCGTGCAGAATTATCTTTGGAACAACAAGAAAATATTTGTCGTCGTCGTCATTCCTCCTGACAAAGGTTCTCTTTATCCGCAAACCATTCCCGATCGTTTCCTGAAAATGAAACGGCATGAAACCAGCCGGTCTTATTTTACCAAAAAGGCGAAGGAAGCAGGGATCAACATGCTTGATTTCAATCCATATTTCAGTGCCATGAAGGATACTTCGCGATACCGGCTGATCCCTTCGTCGGGTGTTCACTGGAGCGATTATGGGTCCTTCCTGGCGGCCGACTCAGCCATCCGGTATTTTGAACATAAAACCGGGTTGGACCTGCCCCGGATGGTTCTGGATTCGCTGGAATTAAACAAGCGTCCCCGTCACAACGACGACGACATCAATAAAACCATGAATCTTATCTGGGATGTGCCCTATGCAACCCTGGCCTATCCATGTTTCCATTTTATCACTGACACCACGAAACCCAAGCCAGCTGCACTTTTTGTTGGCGACAGTTTTATCTGGGGATGGTGGGATCAGCCCATCATCCAGAACCTTTTCCGCAATCAGGAAATCTGGTATTATGACAAGGAGATATTTCCCGAAACCTTTACCAAAGTTAAAACCACCCGTGAAGTCAATCTCCAGGAGGCTATTGAGCGACAAAATATCGTGGTACTTCTCACCGTGGGTTCAGGAAGCGGAAACCCTGGCGCCGGTGTAATCGACCGGCTCTTTTTGGAATATGATACTTCCGCCACCAACCCGATGCGGATGCTGGAGAAAAAAATAAAAGCTGACCCGGTGTGGCTGGCCGCCGAACAAAAAAAAGCCACAGAAATGAAAGTTCCTCTGGCAGAGATGATCCGAACCGATGCCATCAATCTGTTCAACGCGGAACTGTATAAGAAAAAATAATTAACATTGCATCTAAAATAGCATCAATGACAGATATTAAAAAAGCAATCCAATTTTGTCAGAAGAACAAAATACGAATAAACAGCAATGTTTTTTATTACCTCATTTTGCTCACCATTGCCATTATCACAATCTACCCCCTGTTTGGAACCGGTATTGCCTCTGCCGATGATATGGGAAATTACATCAATACGCGTTTTGGCAAAGAATTTTACATCACCAAATATCTTGCAGAGATGTCGGGAAGGTTCTATTTTACCATTTTCGGACTCGTTCACAATTTACCATATGAAATAGATGATATGTTTATCACCAAACTGTTTCAGGTGGTTCCAATTTTGTTATGCCTGTTTTTGTTTTATAAAATCGTTTTGAGTCTTACTAAATCAAAGGAAGTCTCCAGTCTTTTTGTGTTATTGTTTTTTGTAATTGCACAATTTTCGCATCATACAAGCCTATTCCTTACTTATCCATTTTATTTCACCTTTTCCTTCTCCATCATCCTGTTGGCCTACCTGCTTTTGCATCGTTTTCAAGTCACGAAGAAAAAACGCTATCTGTTGTATTCCTCGTTGTTATTTGGTTTCGGACTGATGTTTTATGAAGTTTATATTCTCTTCTTTGGGTTCGCTGCCTTGTCGGTTTTATATGTTAACTTTCAGGAAGGAAAGAAAGGAGTTTTATTCATTAAAAATATTGTATTACAAATACTTCCATTTGCCGTTGTGGTGCTTTGTTATGGCATGGCGTATATTCTTTACAGTCATTATCATCCATCTGCTTACGCCGGTACCTCTATGACTGGCAATAATATTACATTTGGTACCTTTTTTATGGTCTTATGGAAATTATCATTTTCTGCATTTCCACTTACTGAGTATGATTCTGATCTCATGCAGGATTTTTTCAGAGCCAAATCTGAAATGCTGGAAGGCTATCGGAATATCGTCCCATATTTATTTTATCATGCACATATTGAGTGGATTGTAAAATCGATTCTGGTGTTCTTTATGGGTTATTTCATGATGATACGAATTCCCAGGATTTCATATAAAATACTGGTCACCGGGTTACTGCTTTCTGTTTTGTTAACTTTTATTCCTCATATCCCGCTGGCGCTGACTCCGAAATATACTTTCTATGTAATGACACAGGAAATGCATGGTTATGTTACCGCCTTTTTTTCACTGTTCGGTGTAATTCTTTTCATTTCAATCCTGAGTACATTCCTCTTGAATTTCACAAGTACCCACACACCTTTACGGCATGGCATGGCGCTTTTCATTTCCCTGTTATTTGTGCTTTGTTCATTTTTAACTGATTTTTCGAATTATTATGTTACCCGTGATGTTCATCAGGCCAATATCAGAATGCGCACCGTTGATGAAATGATCCAGTCAGATGCCTTTAAGAACATACCTCAAAAATCAAATATTTATTCAGCCCAGCT
>JBAXFM010000054.1:0-22254 GCA_037139855.1 Bacteroidota bacterium | reverse complement strand
ATTCCCAGATTTTGACTAACCTGCCACTTCCGGTCAGTTCGGGAGCATCGGGAATAACGACTAATGAGGGAATCCTCACCAATTCGGGAATTGAGATTATTTTAAATACGATTCCGGTTCAGACGAAGAATTTCCTGATCAAATCGGGCATCAACTTTTCAAAGAACAAAAATTTCGTGAAAAGCCTGGGAAACTATGCCGAAATTTATCCGCTGGCAGATATCTGGGGATTGAACGGACCTGCCATGGCCCTGAGGGAGGGTGATGAGTACGGAACAATCTATGGTTACGATTACGTTTACAATGCAAATGGCCAGCGGATCGTGAACGACGAAGGCACCAAATACCTGGTCACCGACACCCGAGTGCCAATCGGTAACGCCTCGCCCGACTTCATTGCCGGCTGGCAAACCGAGTTCATTTACAAAGGATTCAGGTTGTCGGCACTGATCGATACCAAGTGGGGCGGCGATATTTATTGCGGTTCTTATGTTATCGGACTGCAAACCGGACAAAGCCCTGAAACATTGCTGGAACGGGAAGGTGGCGGCTTGCCCTATACTGATCCCAAAGGCGTTACTTCAAACATTGGTATCATCCTCGAAGGGGTTCATGCCGACGGAACGCCCAATAACACGGTGGTGCATTATTATTATAAATACCTTCCAAATGCCGGCGGATGGGGTAAATTGCTTTCCACCCCCGGAATCCTCGAGAATTCATGGGTGAAGATGCGGGAAATTTCCCTGTCCTACACTTTTCAAAACCATATCATGGACAAACTGAAGGTGTTCAAGAGCCTGACAATATCAGTAGTCGGCAGAGACCTGTTCTACATATACTCATCACTTCCTGATAAAATAAACCCCGAAGGCGTTATGGGCTCAGGAAATGCCCAGGGATTTGAGTGGGCATCGTTGCCGGGAACGATGTCAATTACGTTTGGTGTATCGGCAGCGTTTTAGTATATAATGTCAAAATGCAAAATGCAAAGTCAAAATGCAAAGTAAGTTGAAATCAGTTGGCTTGTTTTTTATTCTTTTATTATCCCTGGCATCCTGCCGGAAGGATTTCAAAGAAATCAATACCAACCCTAACTCTTTTTCGACAGCCAGCGACGGCTCGTTGTTCAACGAAGTGATCTCTTCATTGCAATTGGGATGGAATGAACAATTTTATATTAACAATGAAATCCTTTATAAGCAAACCCAGTTGGCCGCGTTGACCAAAGAAGGTTGGGGGAATTTCACCCTGGGTACTGAAGAGATCTGGAGCAACTATTACGGAGCACTTCCCGAGGTACGGGAACTTGAAAAACGGTTTGGCAAATATGACAATTCGCCCGGAGTGGTGAATATGAGAGCTATGTTGAAGATTACCATGGCATTGAAAACCTTTAAGGTAACCGATATTTTCGGAGATATGCCCTTTACTGAAGCTGGTTACGGGTTTCAAAACCTTGATTATCTCCGGCCCAAATTTGATAAACAACGGGATATCTATCTGGCTCTCCTCGATGATTTGAAATGGGCCGATGAAAACATCGACGAAACAGCCCCAATCATTGAGCCTTTTGCCTCCTTCAGTGGATTTGACAAACTTTTCAACGGCGATTTGAAGAAGTGGAAGAAGCTGGCCAATTCCCTCCGCCTGAGACATGCCATGCGCATGGCTGAAAAGGAGCCTGTCATCGCAGGGGAGATTATCAGGGATATCATTGAAAACAACAAGCCTGTTTTCGTTGGATATAATATGGCCGGTCCGGTACTTGAAAGCGCCTGCTTATGGCCAGCTGCCGTTGGCTTTAAAAATGAAAGCCTGAGCTGGTCCTTCCGGGAGCATAAGAACCTCCGGATGGGATCCAATATCTGGCATCTGCTTTCCGACAACGACAGCACCAACGGAAGCGGTATCTTCGATCCACGTGCCTATATTTTCTTCGAAACAAACAACAACAACCAATGGGTCCCCTATCCCCAGATTCCTGACGCCTCAACGCCATCTGAAGGCGGGATCCCTTACGACGGACACAGGGATCAGACCGGAGCATTCAATATCAAAGGAGAAACCTGTCGATATTCTCCATTTAACTATTTTATTGTCAGTGACGTTTATTATATGCCTATCATCTTTTTCACCGGGGCGGAAATTCACTTCCTCAAAGCAGAGGCCTATTTCAGGGGGATCGGTGTTGCCATGGACAAGGATCTTGCCGATAATGAATATATGAATGGCGTTAATTCATCAGTTGAATGGTGGTTGAAAGTCGCTGACAATTCAAAGCTTCCTTTATCGGGTATGACTTTCCCTGAAATGATTCCCATTCCTCAGGGATTGAATGCATCCTCGGTGCTTATGCGATATGGCAGCTGGAATGCCGCTTCAGAAGAAGAAAAACTTGAATTCATCTATACCCAGTGGTCGCTGGATGCTTTCCGTCAGCCCTGGGAGATTTACGCGCTTGCCCGCCGAACAGGCAAGACCCCGCGCGAAGGAGCCCCAATCAGCCATTACCGGCTGCCCTATCCGCCTTCGGAAGTTGAATACAACTCTGCCAATTGCGCAACAGCCATTTCCAACCAGGGTGGCGATAAACCGGAGAATAAAATATGGTGGATACCGAATTAAGACAATGTCAAAATGCAAATTGCAAAAGTTAAAAGGCAAATTTTAAAAAAATAATAACATACATTAAAAACCAAGGGATATGAAAACATTTAGATTCCGATTTAACCTGCTGCTGATCACTGCTTTGATGCTGCAATCGTTATTACTGATGTCTCAGTCAAACCAGTATCTGCATTTTGATAAAGTTGATGATTTTGTACAGCTTCCAAATGGTTCACAGTATGTTTCTGGTAGCAACCAGCTCTCGCTGACCGGATGGTTTTATTGCGATGCACTGGCTTACGGCCAGGGTTACATGGGGTTTCGTGCCGGCTCCGGAACGGCAGAATTCTACCTGATCCAGCTGAACAACGGGGTAATGGAATGCCGGCTGGTTACCACGGCTGGTTTTTTTGAGTATGTGGCTCCCGTAAACACTGTTATTCCGCAGGTATGGCAACACATCGCATGGATTTACGATGGCTCCACCATCAAACTCTATGTCAACGGAACTTTGAAAGGCAGCAAGGCGGCATCGGGAACTTTCCTTGGTCCGGCTGTAGCGTTCGGCATCGGGAAAAGCATCCTGGGAGGCTTTAATTTTGTGTATGGCGGCAGGGTCGATGAGGTTACTGTTTGGAATAAAGCGCTCACACAAGCCGAAATCCAGACGATGATGACCACCGAGCCGACAGGAACAGAAGCCAACCTGCAACTCTATTATAAGTTCAACCAGGGTGTGCCGGGTGGAAACAATACCTCCATCACCAAACTTATTTGCGTAACCGGTACAGGTGAGCGGGATGCCGACCTGTTGAATTTTGCCATGATGGGCGAAACTTCCAATTTCAATGGCACTCTTGATCCGGGTTACCAGGCCATCTCCTTCCCGCAGATACCCGATCACCTTACCACCGATCCCCCATTCACGATTGATGCGACGGCCACTTCCGGACTTCCGGTCATTTTCCAGGTGTTGTCGGGACCAGCCACCATCATAGGCAATACCGTTACCCTCACCGGCGCTCCCGGAGAGGTCAGCATCAAGGCCACCCAGCCTGGCAATGGCACGTTCAACGCAGCTGATCCGGTGACCAACAAGTTTATGGTCCTTGACCCGCTGCTCTTTGTACCTCTGATCGAAGCCAGACACCCGCTGGCTGGCGATGTGTATGTGTCAACGCTGTCCAAAATTCTGCTCTCTGCTTATTCCACCATCGCTTACCCTGCGTTGTTCAATGTCCAGGATGTTAAATTCAAAATAAACTCAGAAACCATTCCGGCACAAACTTTCAATAACGGACACTTTATCGCCTGGTGGACCCCCCCAAGCTATGGCAATTACACCCTGACCATTGTTTCTACAAACAATTACGGAGCTTCCGCTGAGGAAACAGTCAGCATAAATATTGTTCCGGAAGCTTCCAATATGCAGGTGGTCGCGGCAGAAAACGTTTGGCTCAATCCGAACAATGTTACACAGACAGTTCCTGCAAACCTGCCCTCCTATCTCGGCGCATTTGATAAGGTTACCGCTACACTTTCGCTCACCTGTCCCCCCGGGGGCTGTGGCGAATGGGACCGGGTGGCCAGTGTTGACGTGAAGGGCCATGACGGCCAGTGGTACGAGATCATCCGGTATATCACACCTTATGGCGTTGCCTGTTCACACAACATCGATCTGACGGATTATATGTCGCTGTTGCTTGGGAAGGCAGAGTTCAGATATAATTGCAGCACCCTCGACAACGGCTACTATTATAAACTTACCTTGAACTATACCAAAGGGACCCCGGCCTATTTATACAGTTCTGTTCATGAGATTTGGAATGAAATCTATCCGTTTGGAGACTATGCGAATCTACAGCCAGTTGAAACCCGGACCTATGAATTTCCCGCTGATGCCGCTGCTGCCAAACTGAAACTGGTTTCCACCGGGCACGGATGGGGTGACCTGAATACAAGCAATGCTGCTGAATTTTATGAGGCAACCCACCACATATGGGTAAATGGCGTACAAACTTTCGAACAGCATAACTGGTACGACTGCAATCCGAATCCCGATGCATGCCAGCCTCAGAACGGAACCTGGTACTATAACCGGGCAGGATGGTGTCCGGGGGCCATTGCCCAGTGGTACGACTACAATATGACGCCCTTTGTTGCCGGACAAAACGTGGAATTGAAATATCTCTTTTACGATGGCTATGTTGATCTGTGCCATCCCAACAATCCAAGTTGCGTTACGGGGGTTACCTGCACCAACTGTGCCGATGGATTAAACCCGACCCTTGACGTTGCCTGCAACCTGGTCGTCTTTTCAAATAATCCGGTGCTGACCGGATTGGATAACCAGCGTATACCTCCTTCCCGTTATAGTGTGAGGCCAAATCCTGCCGGAGCAAGCGCAGAGGTTTATGCCTTCGGATCGCCCGCAGGTCAAGCCTTCCCGATACAGATGCTTACGATTGCCGGAACAATGGTTGCCCAGTTTGAATGGGATGGAAAATCATTGCGGCTTGATCTTTCGCAGTACCCAAGGGGTGTTTATATCCTCAAGATCAGAACACCGGACAGAACTGAGATGAAAAAGCTTGTGCTTCAATAAATAACGATCAGAAATGGAATTTCACATCAGCGAAAAAGTTGTTTAATGTTTCGCAATAATATGTGTTTTCACGGTAATAATCGTAATATATGTGTTAATTTTGCGATTAAATCCGCAAATTTAACAAAATGATTAAAAGACTTCTTGAAAAAAAACTGTCAGAACGGTTTAGCGATAAAAAAGCCCTCATCATTACCGGACCGCGTCAAAGCGGAAAAACGACTCTGGTCAAAATATTCCTGGATCAGTACAAGGAACCCTTTCTCTGGTGGACCGGGGATGATTTCGAAGTTCGGTCTATATTGTCAGATATCAGCCTTGCCCGGCTCAAATCGCTCATTGGGAAACACCATATTCTGGTAATAGACGAGGCACAGCGGATTGAAAATATTGGTTTATGCATCAAGATGATCGTGGATAATATTCCGAATGTCAAGGTGATCGCAACAGGATCATCGGCGTTTGAACTCGCCAACAGGATCAATGAACCACTAACAGGCCGAAAATGGGAATATTTGCTGGCACCATTATCCTTCAAAGAAATGGCCGATTCTGAAGGGTTATTGCACGAAATAAGTTTACTTAATCATCGTCTGGTGTATGGATACTATCCTGAAGTTGTTACGAATCCAGGGAATGAACGGTCTTTGTTGAAACAACTCGCCGACAGCTATCTCTATAAAGACATTTTGGTTTGGGAAAACATTCACAAGCCAGAACGAATGGAAAAATTAATTCAGGCCCTGGCACTGCAAATCGGGAATGAAGTTTCATTTCATGAACTTGGCAAAATGACAGGATTGAATAATGAAACGGTGGAAAAATACATTGATCTACTTGAAAAAACATTCGTTATTTTCCGGTTAAGATCATTTAGCAGGAACCTGAGAAATGAATTGAAAAAAAGTCGCAAAATTTATTTCTATGACAACGGCATCAGAAATGCAGTCATCAATGCGTTCAATCCCATTGATTTACGCGATGATAAAGGAGTGTTGTGGGAGAATTTCATGATCAGTGAACGGATGAAGATGAATGCATACAATGAAATATTTGTTAACCGGTATTTCTGGCGCACCCATGCCCAACAGGAGATTGACTATATCGAAGAAAATGATTCCAAACTTCATGCCTATGAATTCAAATGGAACCCTGATAGTAAGATGGTAAAACACAGTGTATTTACAAAGGCCTACCCTCAGAGTGAAATTCAAACAATTACGCCCGGGAATTTTCTGGCTTTTGCAGGGTTTCCGGAATGAGGTTTCAAGGAATTTGTAAACAGGTTTTTACGGTTTTCGGATGTAATCAATTGTAGCCCCGGAGGAGGTCATTGTTGTTTTCTGCTTTTATTATTCCCGGGATATCAGCTTAAGTCTGTCAAATATCCAGAAAATCAGTGAGAATATGATGCCCACGGTAGCGGCCAGGGCCATTCCACTGAGTTTAACCAGCGCAATGTTGATGCAGGCACCGCTAACCCCGGCAGTAAAGGTAATGGCTCCAAGCACCATATTGCGGTTCAGGCTGAAATCCACTTTTTGTTCAACAAACATCCTCAACCCCTGAACGGCGATAACTCCGAATAGCAGCATTGTTATACCTCCCATAACTGGAACAGGAATGGTTGAAATTGCAGCTGACACTTTTCCGATGCATGAAAAAAGAATGGCGAGAATTGCTGCGCCGCGTATTACCCAAACGGAATAGACTCTTGTGATGGCCATCACCCCGATATTTTCGCCATAGGTTGTATTGGGAACTGATCCGGTGAACCCCGATATAACATTGCTGATGCCATCGCCAAGCAAGGATCGGTGCAGACCAGGATCCTTCATGAGATCGGATCCGGTGATCCGCCCTGTTACAATCAGATGGCTGATATGCTCTGCGAGTACAACAATAAAGGCCGGGGCAATAATCAGGATGGCCATCACATCAAACACCGGTGCAGTGAATTTCGGCAGGGCAAACCAGGCTGCTTTTGAAATCGGAGCGGTGTCAACCAGTCCAAAGGCAAGAGAAATCAGATAACCACACACAACCGCAAATAAAACAGGTATTACCTGCATAAAACCTTTAAATAACACCGAGCCAAAAATTCCGATCACCAGGGTCGACATGGAGACGATCACAACGACTGGGTTTATCACAAAAGGTTCAACTACTTTTCCTACAGCCGTCGAAGCAGGAGCCAACCCGGCCTGCACCGCAGCAACAGGAGCCAGTTCAAGCCCGATCACTGCAACCACTGCGCCCATCACAACCGGCGGCATCAGTACATCGATCCAGCCAATCCCCCAACGTTTCACGACAACAGACATCAGGATGAAGAACAAACCAAAAAAAATAAACCCCGATTGCGCGTGACCAACGCCTCCATAGGCACCGATAACCAGTAAAACAGGAGCAATAAACGCAAAACTTGAACCAAGGTAGGCGGGGATCCCTCCTTTGGTCACCCAGGCATAAACCAATGTGCCAATTCCATTCATCAGCAATGCAATGGCAGGGTCAACTCCCATCAGGATAGGAGCCAGCACAGTACCGCCAAACATCGCCGTGAGATGCTGAAAACTGAGCATTAAACTTTCAGGAAACGGGGGTTTTTGGTGGATGCCAATGATCGGTCGGGTCATAAAAAATGAATTAAAGTGTACCTTTTAAAAATTTTCACGAACCTCTTTTGGTACCATTGAAATACAACCCTTCACAGGACAAACCAATAAACAAAGGTTACAACCAACACACTTCTCTTCCAGAATCGCCGGTGTCCGGTCAGAAAAACTTTCCGGCATTTTAATAGCCTGGTATGCACCATCTTCACAAGCGGTGAAACAGGATTTGCAGCCTGTACACTTTTCACTGTTAATTTTAGCAATTACCTGGAAGTTTAAATCCAGGTTTTCCCAATCGGTCACATTTGGCAACGCTTTTCCGGTTATTTCATCAATGGTATTAAATCCCTTTTCATTCATGTACTTTGTTAAACCCGAGATCATGCTTGTCACAATCCCAAATCCATAATGCATGATGGCGGTGCAAACCTGAACCGATCCGGCCCCCAGAAGAAGAAATTCTACGGCATCTTCCCAGGTTTCTATGCCGCCAATGCCTGAAATCGGCAAAGAAATGTCACCATCCAGGGCACAATTTTTAACCATATTCAACGCGATCGGTTTCACGGCAGGTCCCGAATATCCTCCATGTGTACTGAGTGTTCCAACAGCGGGGAAGGGAATAAAATTATCAAGATCAACTCCTGCGATACTTTGAATCGTATTGATCAGGGCAATCGCATCTGCCCCCCCTCTCCGGGCGGCTCTCGCCGTTTGTGTGATATCGGTTATATTGGGTGTGAGTTTTACAATGACAGGAACCGTGGCCACTTCCATGACCCATCGTGTTATCTGTTCCACCATCCTTGGATTCTGTCCGACCACAGCGCCCATCCCGCGTTCAGGCATTCCATGAGGGCAACTGAAATTCAGTTCTATTCCATCAGCGCCTGCATTTTCCACATCTTTTACTATCCGGTGCCATTCATCGCGTGTTTGAACCATGAGTGAGGCAATCACCGGATGTCCGGGAAAATGTTTTTTCACCTCCTCTATTTCTCTCAGATTATCCGAAAGCAGCCTGTCCGTAATAAGTTCAAGATTGGTGAATCCAGCCATCCGTGCCTTGTGGTAATTCATGGCACCATACCTGCCCGACACGTTCATCACGGGGTTCCCCAGGGTTTTCCATACTGCACCACCCCATCCGCAATCAAATGCTTTCATAACCTGGTAACCGGTATTTGAAGGGGGTCCGGATGCAAGCCAAAAGGGATTCGGCGCAGTAATTCCTGCAAAATTGATAGAAAGATCTGCCATTTAAGCCTCCTTTTTTTTCAATAAATGCCCTTGATCGACCGGTATACCTTTTTACGGTTTGCGGATGAAATCGATTGTAGCCCCCGGGGAGGTCATCATCGGTATTTCCAACCAATCCTTATATTTCAACTTCATCTCCTTTTCCTTCGAAGGATCAGCGGCGGCAATTTTCATGTCAAGAAAATAGTTTCTCATTGAGGAGATCGTTTTTTGATCACCGTTTTCTCCATGACCGGGCACGACCATTGCGACATCGGGCAGTTTGAGAATCTGGTCCAGGGCGCCGATCCATTTATCAACATTGGCGCCACTCTTTTTAACCAGAAATGGATTAACGTTGTGGAAAATCAGGTCGCCGGTAAAAAGAACCTTGCGGTTTTTTAACAATACCACCATGTCGTTCCAGGTATGAGCCTGGCCAAGGTTGTACAGACTTATTACTTCATTGCCAAGATTCAATGACAGACTATCTCTGACAAAACGGTTGGGCATATTTTCAGGGCCAATGTCATCCAACAGGAATTTCTGATCATAACCGCCAATGTAGATATCGCAACCTTTATAAAAATGGTTTCCCTTCACATGATCTCCATGATAATGGGTGTTGATGACAATGATCTTTTTGGTTCCTGCCTTGGTTTTGGCCAGATTATAAAGTTTTTCGGCATCTCCGCCCATCTTGGTGTCAATCACCACCACGGCGCTGTCGGTTACCAGCACACCACTGTTTCCACCGCCACCCTGCACGATAGTCAGGTCCTTGTCAACTTGTTTGGTGTTTTCAGTGAACATAAAGGTATACATCGGGTAAAAAACGATGGCAAAAGCTCCTGCAATCACCACAAGAATAATAACCGTTATCAGGATTATTCGTTTCCAGTTCATAGGACTGTATCTTTACATTTTTATTTGAACAATGGTGTTGGTTTTGCGACTCTCTTCGGCAGCAAAACCCATCAGATGACTTTCAATCGACTGGTCGATGGTGGAAGTCAGATATTTTGGGTCCTGGTTGGCTACGGCCATCACAAAATCCCGCATCAGGAACCAGTCGCCACCTCCATGACCACTGTTTTTATAGTTTTCCACGTCTTCTGCTTTCGGAATGAGCGTAATACTCTTTTCGGTTCTGAAATCGGTAACGGTCAGTTCATTCATGTCGCCAACCATATCCCCCATCGACCCCATGATCCTGGTCCGTCGACCGCTGTAAGCTACATGTGCCTCCATCGAAAAGCTCGCAGTGATCTGATCATCAAATTGAATCGCCGTAATATAATGATCAGGCTGATCATTTTCCATGTGATAAACACAGCGGCCATAATTGGTGGTACGAAGATACTCCAGGATGGCATCGCCCTGTTTCTCCTTCTCCTCCGGCAGGTCAAACACATACAGCCAGCCTCGTTCGCGGTAGTAAATCTTCATGGCCGAATAGGGGCAAACAGATTCAGCGGCACAACCATTCATGCACCGGTCTGTACTACCGGATGGCGCATTTTCACTTCGAAACCATTTCAGATCTCCCATGGCCACAATGCTCTTGCTCTTTTTCCCGATCATCCACCGCATAATGTCGAGGTCGTGACAGCTCTTGGCCAGGATAATCGGCGTTGTTTGCTTTGAATCGTGCCAGTTTCCCCGCACATAGGAATGCGACATGTGGATGTGCTCAATGGGCTCCATGTGCTGAATACTGATCACTTCACCAATGGCACCCTCGTCGATCAGTTTTTTCATTTTGATGAAATAGGGCGAATACCTGAGCACATGACAAACCGCCACGATCCGCCCGGTTTTGCGGGTCATGGCCAGAATGTCGCGGCATTGCTGTGCGGTTTGAGCCATGGGTTTCTCCAGAAGCACATCGTACCCCATCTCCATTGCCTTCAAACAGGGTTCATAGTGGAGATGATCGGGCATGGTGATGATGATGGCATCGGCAAATTTCGGCCGGGTAAAAACATCCTCCCATGTTTTGAACCTGTTTCCTTCCGGAATGTTGTGTTTCTTTGCATACCGTTCATTCCTGATCACGATGGGTTCGGCTACCCCGATAATGTTAATCTGTTCCGGAAAATTCGAAGCATATCCGCCATACACATTCCCGCGGCTTCCGGCACCGCAGGTAATGGCGGTTATGGGTCGTTTCAGCGGGTTATCAATGGGTTTAAATACTTCATCGAGGTTCAGACCATATTCATATACATTGTCTGTAACCTGTGTATAGCCTTTTAAACCGAGTGCGGCAGCGCCAATGGTAAGTCCGAGGGTTTTCAATGCCTGCCGGCGGGAGATCTGTCGTTTCATATGGATGGAATGGGAACACGAAGATATTAAGAATTTTCTGCAATACCATCCCGGTTAATATCGTTTTATGATTAAATATTAAGGTTATGATGGCAAAGAACCGTGCTTTTATACTCACCGGGTTTATCACATTACTGTTTACCCTGATTTTCTACCATCAACTGGTCGGACTCAACCTCCTGCTCTTCGAACTATTTTTGATCCCTTTCTTTTTATGGCAGGCAGGAGTAAAAAAGTTAACGGCAAATGGATGGGTACTCACCTCCGGTGTGGCGGTCACTGCAATATTTACGCTAATCCATGCTTCAGCCTATGTAATCACCATGAACATTGTGGCGCTCTTTCTTTGGATTGGCTGGTTGTTGCTACCGGCCGGCAGGTCGTTCGTTTCTTTCGCCTTACTGGCTATCGGAAACCTGGGCCAGGCGCCGGTCAATGCAATGAGCCAGATCCTTTCGGGCATGAGCAATCACAAACGTATAAGCCATCTTTTCAAGCAATTGGCCTATTTAATTCTTCCGCTTTTCGTGGTCTTTTTTTTCCTGGTGTTATACAGTTCATCCAACCCCTGGTTTGCACAAATTCTTGACCGGATACTTCAACTTCCTGATAAATGGATCACCTTCTTATTACAATATATTAATTTCTCTCTTGCCGGTGTTATCGTTTTAGGCTTCTGCACAGGCATTCTGTTCGTCTTTCGAACAAGGAAAGAGCAAATAACCGCCTGGGATGAGAACACAAGTGAAGATCTGAAGCGTCGGCATCAGAAAAAAAGGGGCCGGCTATTCCATTTCCTGGCCCTGAAAAGTGAATTCCGGGCTGGTGTTTTTTTGCTGATCATGCTGAACCTGCTCCTTCTCCTTCAGAATGTGCTTGATATTTGGTTCGTCTGGATTCATTTTGAGTGGAACGGCCAGTACCTGCGGCAATTTGTTCATGAAGGTACGTTTATGCTGATTTTATCGATCCTGATCTCCATCGGAATAATCCTGTGGCTTTACCGCGGAAACCTGAACTTTATTCCCGGCAACAGATACCTTCGGCAGCTAAGTTACGCATGGCTTGTTCAGAACATGATTCTGGCGATTTCGGTGGCAGTTCGCAATGGATGGTATATCTACTATTTTGCCCTGGCATACAAGCGCATCGGGGTGTTCATTTTCCTGGCTCTGACGCTTGTTGGACTTATAACGGTTTTCATAAAAGTCGTCAGGTGTAAAACTCCGTTTTATCTGTTGCGTGTAAATGCCATTTTTGCTTTCGTCCTACTGATTATGACCTCCCTGGTTAACTGGGATGGCGTGATTGCCCGGTACAACTTTTCACATTACCAGCATGCCTTTGTGCATCTCGACTGGTTATGCACCCTTTCAGATAAAGCCTTGCCTTATCTGGACAAATCGAAGGAAGAACTGGCACAAATCAGGCAAATCCAGGATAAAAATTTTGAATTTGACCACAAATATATGTCACCAGACAAGTATTATGAGATCATTCAGCAACGGAAAAAAGTATTTGTCAGTGATTTTGAACAACGAAATTTTTTATCATTCAACCTGTACGATTACCAGGCTTTTTTATTGGTAAAATCCGCCGGGAAAAAATAGCAGGCTTAAACCGGATTTTTCGGTTTTTCGAATGGTAGTTTGACGGGTTTTCGTAAATTTGAATCCTTATAACAATCGTTTATGGCTTACGACGAATTTCTTGCCGACCGTATCCGGCATAAGTTTAAGGAACTCAATGTTCCGTTTGAGGACAAAAAAATGATGGGGGGCATTTGCTTCCTGGTTGATGATAAAATGTGTGTTGGAATTGTAAAAGAGAAGATGATGGCCCGTATTGATCCCGGAAAGACAGACGAAGCCTTTCTGAAACCAGGTTGCCATGACATGGATTTCACACACCGGCCAATGAAAGGATTCATCTTTGTGGAACCGGAGGGAATAGACAAGGACGAAGACCTTGAGTATTTTATCAGTCTGGCGCTGGAGTACAATCCACAGGCGAAATCAAGTAAAAAGAAGGCGAAATAATCCCGCATACCTGTTCCCATGAACACACAAAAGATCAACTTCATCCTTCGTCCCTGGACCCTGGATGACCTGGATAATCTGGTAAAATTTGCCAACAATAAAAAAATTGCCGACAACCTTACCGATGCATTCCCGCATCCCTATACCAGGGAGGCCGGCATAGCCTATATAACCACTTTCAAGGATGACAACCCTGCCAGAATTTTTGCCATCGTAGTCGACGGTATCGCCTGCGGTTCCATCGGGGTCTATCCGCAATCGGACATCCACCGCAAAAACGCCGAAATGGGTTATTGGCTGGCAGAGGAATACTGGGGTCTGGGAATCATGACGCAGGCCGTAAAACAATCCATTGAACACAGTTTCAAATCATTCGACATCAACCGGATTTTCGCCCGCCCCTTCTCAACAAACCTGGCTTCGCAACGGGTATTGGTAAAAGCCGGGATGAAACTGGAAGCACGTTTTGAGAAGACGCTTTTCAAAAATGGTTAGTTCCTTGATGAACTCGTCTATTCAATCTCGCTTTTCTAATTCAAGCATATGGTCTGCCGGAATTTTGAAATCGGGCAGCAGGACTATAACCGTAATGTATGAAAGTCCTCCTGAACGTTTTTTTTCTGCTCCTTTTTTCAGTGGCTTTGTATTCGCAATCCATCACCCAGACAGTACGCGGACGGGTGATCGATGCCGACACACGATTGGGACTTCCGGGGGCCAACATTGTTGTGGTAAACTCACAACCGCTCATCGGCACAACTTCAGATGAAAATGGAAATTTCAGGCTGTTGAATGTGCCGGTTGGGCGAAAATCAATCCAGGTCAGTTACATGGGTTATAAACCCGTTGTAAGGCCTGAAATACTTGTAAGTTCCGGAAAAGAGACCATCCTTTCATTTGAACTTGATGAGGAGGTTGTGCAGGCAAACGAGGTGGAAATCAAAGCTTCCGTTGACAAAGACCGGCCTGTGAATGCCATGGCGATGGTCAGCGCGCGATCATTTTCGGTGGAGGAGACACGACGGTATGCCGGATCGGTGGATGATCCCATGCGTGCCGTGGCCAACTTTGCCGGTGTGGCAGGCAACCCCGAAGTGGGATCCAATGAAATCATCATCCGGGGAAATTCACCCAAAGGCCTGCTCTGGCGGGTTGACGGGATGGACATCCCCAACCCAAACCATTTTGCCTATGTAGGGACTTCCGGGGGCGGATTTACGATGTTCAGCGGGCAGGTACTCAGTAATTCTGATTTTTATACCGCTGCCTTCCCGGCCGAATTTGGCAATGCCCTTTCCGGTGTGTTCGATATTCGGTTCCGTAACGGTAACAATTCACGGCATGAATTCGCCGTTCAGCTTGGGATACAGGGACTTGATATTTCTGCCGAAGGTCCTTTCGCACGGGGAAAACCCGCTTCCTGGCTTTTTAATTACCGGTATTCCGTTCTGGCTTTTCTGCAATACATTGACCCGACGATGAAAAACAGGATCCCTGCTTTTCAGGATATTTCCTTTAAAATCAACATTCCGACAAAAAAAACCGGAACGTTCACGCTTACAGGGATTGGCGGAACCTCTGGTATTCAATCAACACCTGCCAGGGATTCAACACAATGGAAAACACTGGAAGACCGTGCACAGTCATCTCTTGGCAATAAAATGGGTGCATTGGCCCTGGTGCACCAGGTTAATCTGACCAGGAAAACCTATCTCCGTTCTTTCTTGTCGGGCACCTATACCTATATCAGGGCGGAAAACAGCTACCTTTCACCTTCCTATGAACTTCAGCCTCAGGATGATGTCAGGCAGGAAAACTTCCGGGTAACCATTGGAACCCTGCTCAACCATAAGTTCGGCCGAAAGCATACCAACCGCAGCGGTATTAACTACGTACGGCTCTTTTATAATTCGAATATCAAATCGGTCAATCCTTTCACAGGAATCTATTCACTTGTAAACCAGGGAAACGGAAGCAGTGACCTGCTACAGGTTTTCAGTGAGTCGAAGGCCGACCTCCCCAATCGCATTACGATCAATGCCGGTCTCTATTTTCAGTATTTTCTGCTCAACAGTCATTATTCAGTTGAACCCCGGGTTGCCCTCCGCTGGCAGGTTACCCGGAAACATGCTTTTAGCATAGGTTATGGAAAACATTCACAAACTGAAGATATTGGCGTTTACCTGGTCGATATCCGGCTAAGCCCTGGACTTTCAGTTCAGCCAAACCGTGGTCTCGATTTCAGCCGGGCTCATCATTTGGTGCTTGGTTACGATTTTCTGGTTCGTCCCGACATACGACTCAAAGCTGAGGGATATTATCAATACCTGTATGATATTCCTGTAATGCCTGGCAACTATTACTCAATGATCAACAGCAACGGCAACTTTTACAACGATTCGCTGGTAAATAAGGGAACCGGACAAAATACAGGGATAGACGTTACCCTCGAGAAGTTTCTTACCCGGCAATACTATTACCTGTTTACAGTTTCTCTCTTCAGTTCAAGGTATAAAGGGGGCGACGGGATTGAACGGAATACCCGCTTTAATTCCAATTTTGTGGTGAACGTCCTTGGCGGGAAAGAGTGGACCATCCGGCAGAAAAACATACTTGGTGTAAATCTTAAGGTATCTTTAACAGGCGGAGAGTATTATGTTCCCATCGACCTGGAAGCATCGGTGCAGCAACACCGTGAAGTTTTGAACGAGAAACAGGCTTACGTCCCAAGACTTCCGGATTTCTGGTATGTTGACCTTACACTGACTTACCGGACCAACCACCGAAAGTTCTCCGGAATCTGGGCGGTTCAGATTAAAAACCTGCTCAATCAAAAGCCTGCAACGGGATATGTTTACAATGATTACACGCATGAGGCTGAAACCGTCGTTTCAATCGGCATAATTCCTTTGATCAGTTATAAAGTGGAGTTTTAAGTTCTGCCGATAACAAATTGCGCAGTTTGTAAAAACCGTCATATTTCTTTTATTGCAGTGTAAGGGTATTTGTTTACCTTTACCCCTATGAAAATCCTCCTTACCGGCGCCACAGGGTACATTGCCAAACGGCTTCTGCCGGTCCTGCTTGAAAACGGGCACGAAGTAGTATGTTGCGTCAGGGACACCAACAGATTTGACACCACACGTTTCCACAGTGAAAAAGTAAGCGTGGTAGAAGTCGATTTTTTAAGACAGGAAGAACTCAACAGAATTCCGGCTGATATTGATGTAGCGTTTTACCTGATCCATTCCATGTCAACAAAACATGGAAGTTTTGAAGAAATGGAAGCCACATCTGCCGAAAATTTTAAAAGGCGGCTTGAAAAAACGCAGGTCAGGCAGGTTGTTTACCTCAGCGGAATTGTCAATGAGAAAGAATTGTCAAAACACCTCTCGTCCCGGAAAAATGTGGAAGACATCCTGGCTTCACCGAACTATGCTTTAACCACCCTCAAAGCAGGCATCATTGTGGGTTCAGGAAGCGCCTCCTTTGAAATTATACGCGACCTGGTTGAAAAATTGCCGGTAATGATCGCACCGCTTTGGCTAACCACCCGATGTCAGCCCATTGCGATACGCAATGTGGTCGAATTTTTATCGGGCGTAATGATGCGGAAGGAAACCTTTAATAAAAGTTATGATATCGGTGGGCCGGATATTCTGACTTACCGCGAGATGTTGCTCCGGTTCGCCCATATCCGCGGTCTGCGGAGATGGATTGGAATCGTGCCGATCATGACACCCCGATTATCCTGCTACTGGCTCTTTTTTGTAACCTCCATTTCATATTCCCTCGCATCGAACCTGGTAAACAGCATGAAAGTGGAAGTGGTGTGCAAAGACAATGACCTTGAAAAACTGCTTGGAATCACCCCCATCAGTTACAACAGATCCATCGAACTTGCCTTCGACAAAATTGAACAGCATCAGGTGCTTTCAAGTTGGAAGGATGCCCTCACCACCCATGACCTTGAAAAAGGGTTGTCACACTTTGTCGAAGTGCCGGTTTACGGTACCTATAAAGATATTAAAAAGCGCAAAGTTAAGGATGCTGACAGAGCCATGGAAAAAATCTGGTCAATTGGCGGCGACAATGGATGGTATTATGCCGATTTACTTTGGAATATACGGGGGTTCCTCGACAGACTTGTGGGTGGCGTTGGCATTCGCAGAGGAAGAACCAGCCAGGGCGAAATTGCAGCAGGTGACGCCCTTGATTTATGGCGGGTGATTTATGCAGATAAAACGGAAAAAAGATTGCTGCTTTTTGCCGAGATGAAACTTCCGGGAGAAGCATGGCTGGAATTCAAAATTGACAGGAACAATATGCTACAGCAAACAGCCACCTTTCGCCCGATGGGAATCTGGGGCAGATTGTATTGGTTTGCCATGTTGCCATTCCATGTGTTGATTTTCAATGGGATGATCAGAAATATTGCAGGATAACAAAACAAGCGAAAAGTTGAAGAAAATTCTTTCATACTTCCATCCGCTCCATTTATTAATTGCCCTTTATATAGTACTTGTCGTTGCAGCAGCATCACAGGCCTATGTGCTACAGGTTAGAACAGCGCCGGGAGAAACTCCAACAGTTACCAAGTATAATAATTATGTAATCTTCAAATACAGTCACTTCCATTTGCTGGACGGTAAAAACCTTTATACAGAATATTTTCCCGAAGAGTACTGGGATTTATACAAATACAGTCCGACTTTTGCGCTCTTTTTCGGTTGTTTTGCCTGGTTCCCTGACTGGCTCGGACTAACCCTGTGGAATTTGCTGAATGTGCTGATTTTTTTCATCGCCATCCGATACCTGCCCATCCTGGATGAGAAAAAGAAAATGTGGATTCTGCTGCTCTCAGTCCCTGATGTAATGAACTCGCTGCAAAACAGTCAGAGCAATGTACTGGTTGCAGGATTAATTATCCTTGGATTTGTCCTGTTTGAAAAAAAGAATTACTTCCTGGCAACGCTTTGCCTTGTTGCAACATTCTATATTAAAATCTTTGGCATTGTTGCGCTCATCCTGTTGCTGTTCTATCCCGAAAAAGGGAAAAGTATATTGTACGCCCTCTTCTGGCTGATCCTCCTTTGGATAATTCCTGCTTTTATCACCGGATTCAAACCTTTGATGACTGCCTATGTACAATATGCCGACATGTTAAAAAACGACCAGTCTGTTTCGCTGGGAATATCCGTGATGGGCTGGCTAAAATCGTGGTTTGGACTCGATGTTTCAAAATCGCTGCTTGCCGTTACCGGATTATTGATCATGTGTGCACCGGTAATTAATTTCAGAAAGTTTACCGACTACCCGAACCAGATTCTCTTTTTATCCGCGCTGCTTATCTGGATGGTCATTTTTAATCATAAAGCTGAATCGCCAACCTTTATCATCGCAACTTCCGGTATTTTCATCTGGTTCTTCAGCGAAAAAAAGTCAATGCTGAACGTGATTTTATTCTGCCTCGTCTTACTGTTTACCACGCTTTCATCTACCGATCTGTTTCCTTCTTCCTTGAGAGATCATTACTTCGAACCTTATGTGATCAAAGTTGTTCCGTGCATCATCGTCTGGGTAACCATCATGACAGGGTTGGTTAAAACCCGCAAATAGGCCGGGAAGACCCTCCTTTTTGGCCCTTTGGGGATATTTGTGTATTTTTGTGCCTGAATACATCTAATGACCATATCCCAATGAAACGAGCAATAAACTTTTTGTTTTCTTCTCCAACCACCATCTTTCTGCTGCTGATTCTGATGACGGCGATGGGCACAGCCACCTTTATCGAAGAAAAATATGATACCATCACCGCACAGGCCCTTGTTTACCATTCCATCTGGTTCGAACTGATTTTTTTCTTTTTGATACTGAACCTTTTCGGCCACATTATGAAATACCGGATGTGGGGTAAAAGAAAATGGACGGGACTCCTTTTTCATGTCGCATTCATTGTGATTATTATCGGAGCCGGAATTACCAGATATTTTGGGTTTGAGGGAAGCATGCATATCCGCGAAGGCCAGGAGTCAAATCTCATCTATTCACAAAATCCATTTCTGCAGATTTCCATTCCGGAAAAAAATCAACAATTCAACTACAACAAGCCATTCATTGTTAGCAGTTTCGCGGGTAATTCACTTCACCTTGAATACCTTTCACAGGAAAAAGGAAAAATAAAAATCGATTATGTTGCCTTTATTCCAAATGCTGTTGAAAGGATAAAGGAAAATGTGCCTGACGGAAAAAAGATTATTTCCCTGGTCGTTGCCGACCAAATGGCGCAGCAAAATTTGTTTTTAACCGATGGACAAACCAGTGATCCCGGATCGTTGTCTCTGGCTTATAACAGCACGGCAAATGCCAATGCCGTTAATATCGTTGAAATGAACGGGGCTTTGGTTTTTACAGCTCCTTTTGAGGTGATCAGAACAAACATGACCACCAATGAGTCTGATACGATCGGGCCGGGAATTCAAACAGAATTTGTGAAAAACCTTATTTATCGCGCTCATGGGATGGCTTTCATGAATAACGGCTTTTATCGAAACGCAACAACTGAATATGTAAGCGGGAATTCGGACGAGAAAGGAACCGATGGCCTCATCATGCATGTGACCATCAAAGATAAAACGCACAAAGCAATGCTGTTCGGCGGGTCAGGATATGAGATGCATCCCCGGGAATACAATTTCGATGGTTTGTCGATAAAAATGGGCTTTGGAGAACAACCGGTCGAATTGCCATTCTCCATCCGGCTGAACGATTTTATTCTCGACAGATATGCGGGTTCCATGAGTCCTTCATCGTATGCCAGTGAAATTACCTTGATTGACAACAGAAAAAATTTAAAGGAAAATCACCGGATATTCATGAATAACGTTTTGGATTACAACATGTACAGATTTTTTCAGTCGTCGTATGATACCGACGAAAAAGGCACCATTTTATCTGTTAACCACGATTTTTACGGCACTATGGTCACTTATCTGGGTTATTTTCTGCTAACCCTTGGTTTTATTCTGAGTTTATTCAATAAGAATTCCCGGTTTCATGATCTCAGCCGTAAGATCGGGGAAATCAGACAAAAGAGAAAAGCCGGTGTTCTGATAACCGGATTATTATTAATTATCAGTTCTTTTGCTATTGCCCAAACCAATGTTTCCAGTCCGGTTTCCCCGGATCAGGCCGATAAATTTGGCCATTTATTGATCCAGACCTATGATGGCAGGTTTCAGCCAATTAATTCACTGGCCTATGATGTGATGCATAAAATAGCCAGAAAAGATAAATTTGAGATTACCGGAAAGGGCAAAATGGATGCCGTTCAGGTGATGATGGACATGGTGATCGCGCCGGATTTCTGGAGAGAACAGAAAATCATTTATGTACGCGAAAAACCGGTACAGAAAATTATTGGCATTGATGGAAGTTATGCCTCATTTCATGATTTTTTCGATGCGAATAACCAATATAAGTTGCAGAAGTACATTGAAGAAGCCTTCAGAAAAAAGCAATCAACCCAAAACAGCCTGGATAAGGAAATCATTAAGGTTGATGAGCGGCTGAATATTTTCGAAATGGCCCTCAAGGGAAGCATGTTCAAACTCTTTCCGGAACAAGGCGCCGAAAACAACAAATGGGTAAGCTGGGATGACAAAGCGGCCATGACACCGTTAACCGGCCCGATCAATATCATCAATGAAGAGTTGCGGCTGAACCCGCTGAATTATAACAACCTCATGATTGCCTATTTCACGGAAGTGTCATCGGCAACAACGTCCGGCGATTACTCCAAAGCCATAAAGATTATGGGTTTTATCAACGATATTCAACGTAATTCGGCCAGCAGTCAGCTATTGGCATCGGAAACAAAGATCAATGTTGAGATTCTTTACAATAAACTGCAGATTTTTATTGTACTTAGAAATGTTTACGCCTTATTAAGTATCGTACTCTTATTGCTTGCCTTCATTGATAACCTGCGTCCAAAAAAGAGCCGGATTATCTCCATTTCGCTCAATATTTCCATTGTGATCCTGGGACTTGCATTTCTGTATCATACCTTCGGGATGATCGTACGCTGGTATTTAACAGGCCACGCCCCCTGGAGCAATGGTTACGAATCGCTGATCTTAATTGCATGGGGCGGCTTGCTTGCCGGCTTTAGCTTTGCCCGTTATTCCAAAATCACCCTTGCTGCAACAGCTTTGCTCGCCTTCTTTATCCTGATGACCGCCAGTCACAGCAGTTATGACCCGCAACTGACCAATCTGCAACCCGTTTTAAAATCCTACTGGCTTATCATTCATGTGGCAACGCTCACCATCAGCTATGGTTTTCTTGGCCTTGGGTTCATTCTCGGACTCATGAACCTGGTGATCTATTTGTTTAAAACGGCAAAAAACCAAAGCCGGTTGAATATGATCATTGCCGAACTCACCTGCATCAATGAAATGAACCTGATTGTGGGGATCGTTCTGGCTACCATCGGAACATTTCTTGGCGGCGTTTGGGCCAATGAATCGTGGGGCAGATATTGGGGATGGGATGCAAAGGAAACATGGGCGCTGGTCATTGTAATTGCCTATACGCTTGTGCTGCATCTCCGGTTTATTCCAAAAATGCGCAGCAATTACGTGTTCAATGTTGCCTCGGTTGCAGGCTTTGGGAGCGTGATTATGACCTTTGTCGGGGTAAATTATTACCTTTCAAAAGGAATGCACAGCTATGGAGCCGGCGACACCCCTGTGTTTCCGCTTTGGGCCTGGGGATTAATTCTTTCGGTTATTTCCCTCATTGTTGTTGC
>JBAXFM010000053.1:0-22473 GCA_037139855.1 Bacteroidota bacterium | reverse complement strand
AAAAGGAAAATGCTGTTGAATCTTTCAGAAAATTTATTGGTGCAACTGACCCTGCTAAAGCGGAAAAAGGTACGATCCGGAATTTATACGGAAAAAACCTGGGAGAAAATGCCGTTCATGGGTCAGACAGTGACGAAAGCGCCGAGCGGGAAGCCAGTTTCTTCTTCTCCTTTATCGAACGGTCCTGATTATTTTTCAGGCTCATACTCCCTGAAAGTCCGATCGTCGTAAAAAACAACAATTTTTTCAATCCGGCGATCTGATCTCTCTTTTCTGACAATCCGTTGTTGTTTAACTTGAGGCCTGGTTCCTGAAAGGTCCGGATCATCAAACAATGTGGCAGGCACTTTGGAAGCTATCATATCCTCATCTTCCGATTCTGGAGGCGCCTCCTCTGATTTTCTTTCGGTAATCCCGTTTATTAACCAATCAGCCTTGACTTCAGGAAAGCGATGCAAAACTTTCATTACAAATTCAAGACTCGGTTTATTTCTTCCAGATATTAAGTGTGACATTCCGGAACGTTGTATCCCGATCTCATCCGCAAACTGAGAAGGAGTTAATTTTCTTTCCTTCAACAATTCCAATATTCGTTCTAACATCGAAATAACTTTTCACAAAAGTAGGAAAATCTTATGATTTATAATGAACAAATGTAATTAGCATAAATAATTAAATTTATTAATGAGATAAACATGCATGAATATTGATATTGAATATTTTACATAAATAATAATCGTGAAAAATAAAGTGTTTACTGTTGTAATTTACATTTGTATACATGAATCGTGATAGTTAATATCAATTTAAAACATCAGTTGTCTTCATAATAATTAAGTTGTAATATACTATATGTTAATATTTTAATGCAAAATTGAATTAGTTTACATTTGTAATTACATTTGTAAACTACAATTAAGTTTAATTATAGATCTTGATAACTTTTTCGTTTACGTTTATATCATTACCCTTGATATTAAGAAAGTAGAATCCCTTTTTCAAGACAGGCAAATCAGTCAGCAGTATCTCGTTCATCCCTGCCCTGACAAATTGTTTGCAAGAGTAGATTACTCTCCCCTGCTGATCACATAATAACAGATTTAATCTCTGTTCATTTACCGAATTAAAAGAAATAGTAAAAACTGATATAAAAGGATTGGGATAAATACTGATGCTTCGTCCTTCATGATTTTCCGGAACTGATACCACTTTTAAAGCTTTGACAAAGTCCGGAATTCCATATCCGGTTAAAGAATCAGGATTCATAGTTTTATTACCACTTAGTTCTATAGAACGTTTAATTAAATAATTACTCCAAGTAGGCGCAGCCTGCCATAAACAAGCAACCAGGCCGGCAATAATCGGTGATGAAAAGGAGGTTCCACTTGCCCTGATGATTGTACCTATTTCTGATGATACTACCGAATTTACTCCCATTGAAGCTACATTGGGTTTGATTCGCCTCGTTGCCTCTCCTACTGAGCTAAAAACGGCACGAATGCCATTGGAATCAACAGCTGCAACAGCAAGTACATTAAAGCCATCGGCAGGGGCACTGACACATTTCCATAGTTTATTTCCCTCGTTTCCGGCGCTGTTTACGATCAACATACCTTTACTGAACGCCAGATTGGCTCCTTTTGTAGCAGGAGTTGAGTTTCCATTCATGTCAGCGCATGTGTGATTTTTTGTTGTATCATCGAATTGTGTATATCCCAGTGAGGAGTTAATGATATCTGCACCAACACTGTCTGCAAATTCGGCTCCAGCCACCCAGTTATATTCCTCTATAAGATTTTCAGAGTTAATGTCTTCGGTTCGCAATAACCAGAAATCTGATTTCGGTGCCGTACCAATCAATTGTCCCGGGATGTTACCGCCAATGCAGGAAAGCACTTCCATGCCATGCGAACTTTCATTGAAGACATTATTCCCGGGAGTTACGAAATCCTTTGTTCCAAGTATCTGGTTATTAGTCCACAAACTATCAAATGCTATCAATTTATCAGCATTTTTAAAACCACCGTCAAGGATTGCAATTACCATCCCCTGTCCCCTGTATCCCATTTTGTGCAGACTATCGCCTTTCAACATGTGAATCTGGTTGAAAGAGGGGCCATAATTGAAACCATTGTTAACATTGTAACTTCCTTGAAAAGAAGGTTGCAGGACGGCATTTACTTCAAGTAATAATTCTTCTGAATTAAACTTATTATCTGTTTTATAATTATTTATGTTGTTATTACATAATTTATTTTTTACTACCTTTTTTACAAATGGAAGTCTGCTGATGGAATCCACTAGTGAAGGATTAAGGCAATAAAATGTTATTCCGTTAAACCATTTTGACCTTGAAAGGATCGCACCAGTATATTTTCTAATCGCATTAACGTAAATGGAATTTACCGGAAGATCATTTTCCACGACGGGTATCCCCTGTTTTTGCCTTCTTTCAATGGCCCGGGCTGATAGAAATTCCTGGGGTCGGGCAATTGAAAATGGAGAATTTGTTTTATCCATAAATTCAACAAAGTATTTCTGGGGTGCTACCTGCGCATCCGAGTTTTTCGAAAACCATACAGAAATAGCATAAATGAGAATAATTGCTGTCTTTTTCATTTTTTCGATAAATTTGTCCTAAAATTACAAATTAAGCAACTATGTTCAGCTCCTCAGATTCAGAACAATTTCAGCGCAAGGGCATTCATCTTCCCATCCTGCAGAAACAGCTTGAGTATTTTAAGAAAGGTTTTCCTTTCATTCGCCTTAACAGACCTGCAAAACCTGGAGATGGCCTTTTAAATTTCAACGATCATGAACGCGAAATTATCATTTCAAATTTTAATGACGCCTTGCCCCTTCTTAAAGTTGTCAAATTTGTGCCTGCCTCCGGGGCAGCAAGCAGAATGTTCAAGCACCTTTTTGAATTCAGGGAGATCTGTACCTCTGCATCTGCTGGTGCTGAATTTCTGACAAAGGATTTAAGCTTTAACTCGGTTTCCTATTTAATCACCCACCTGGGGCAAATTGCATTTTTCGAGGATCTGTCTGATCAGATTTCCAATTCGGGAAACTCTATTGAACAGGTAATTGCAGATCAAGACTATGGGACCCTGATTGATTTTCTGCTGACAGGGGTTGGCCTGGATTATGCAAACCTGCCAAAGGCCCTGCTCAAATTTCACCGTTATCCCGAAGAAGCCAGAACAGCAGCAGAGGAGCATATGGTTGAAGCTGCAGAATACACAAAAGACAATTTGCGGATTGCCCGTATTCATTTTACAATTTCACCTGAACACCAGGAAAAATTCCTGGCATTGCTTTCACGAGTTAAACAATCTCACGAATCAAGACTTAATGTCCATTTTGAAATTTCCTTTTCGATTCAGAAACCTTCGACCGATACCATTGCAGTAGATGAAAATAATCAACCTGTGCGTAACCAGGATGGTTCTCTTCTTTTTCGTCCGGGAGGCCATGGTGCCTTATTGGAGAATCTGAATGAAGTGGAAGCTGACCTTGTTTTTATAAAAAATATTGACAATGTTGTGCCTGACCGCCTGAAAGAAATAACCTTTCAAAATAAAAAGCTGCTGGGAGGTTACCTCATATATATTAAAGAGCGCATTAGCGGTTACCTCTCCAAAATTAAAAATCATCAGGTAACCCCTGAACTGATAGATGAAATGACCTTATTTGTTAAGGAAAAGCTGTTTCTGGCAATCCCGGATGACTTCCTTACACATCGGGAAAAAGAACAGGCTGACTTTATTTTCAATTTGATGAACCGCCCAATACGGGTTTGTGGAATGGTAAAAAACGAAGGGGAACCGGGTGGCGGTCCTTTTTGGGTGACCGGCGATGACAACAACCTGTCTTTGCAAATAGTTGAAGCATCTCAAATTAACATGCAAGATCCCGCACAAAAATCTATCGCAAGTACTGCAACTCACTTTAATCCAGTTGACCTCGTATGCAGTATAAAAGATTTTGAAGGAAACAAATTTGATTTAAGTGAATTTGTCGATGAAAACACCGGTTTCATCTCCTTGAAATCGAGCGGAGGTAAAACGCTGAAAGCCCAGGAGTTACCTGGACTCTGGAATGGTGCAATGGCAAAATGGATCACTATTTTTATTGAGGTCCCCATTATTACCTTCAATCCTGTAAAAACCGTGAACGACCTTCTTCGCAAGGAACATCTTGCCAATTAATTATGAATAAAAAAACCACAGCGGACTATTTCCTCGTCAACCGCAGGGAGCGTTGGGGGTTATCCATCTATGGCTGGATTTTTATCATAATTATGATAACATTGCCTGTTTATATTGGGTTCAGGAATTTATACTCTATCCTCGCCCCTGTTCAGCGCGAGAAAACAGATATTCTGGTCCTTGAAGGATTTATCAGCGATTATGTTTTGCAGGCTGCAATCAATGAGTTTAGAGGAAAACATTACTCGCTACTCATTACAACCGGAACTCCGCTTGAATATGGAGATCTGCTCGCACCATACAGAAATACAGCGAGGGTTGCGGGAATGTCGTTGATTAAACTTGGTTTTGATTCCACGAAACTCGTCATGATCGGGACAGATGAAATCAGGAACGACCGAACCTATAATTCAGCAATTAAATTGAAAAAATGGATGGTCTCCCACCGACCGGATATAAACGCTGTTAACCTTATGACCATGAGTGTGCATGGGGGCCGAAGTCTTCTTTTATTCAAGGCAGCATTGGGGGATTCCATCCGGGTCGGGATCATCTCAGTTCCTAATTTTTATTATGGTCAGCATTCATGGTGGAAATCGAGCAAGGGTTTCAGGGAGACAATCAATGAAGCCATTGGTTATTTTTACGTGCGTTACTTTTTCCGTCCTTATGAAAAGGAATTGTCAGCGAAATAGAATCGACATATTTACGTTATAAAATAAAAAAATCTATGCTGAATTTACGTCTTACCCTGTTTGTAACTTTCTGGATTAGTTTGCTATCGCATACATACGGGCAACAGGAATACATAATCAAATTCAAAATCAACGGGTTAAAGGATACGACCTGCATGATTGGCAATTATTACAGCAACGGTACATATATTAAAGACACCCTGAAGGTGGACGGCTCGGGACGATGCGTGTTTAAGGCGCCCGCTGATCTTCCCAAGGGCTTATACATTTTGGTAATAACCGATAAAAACTATTTTGATTTCGTCATAAGCAATGACAAGAAATTCACCATGGAAACGGAGGTGCAGGACCCGGTGGAAAAAATGGTTATAAAGGACTCTCCAGATAACGAATTGTTTTATAAATATCTGAATTTCAACAGAGAAAAATTTTCTATTATCCAGGATTACCAAAAAAAACTCAAGAATGTTTCAGAGAAGAAGGATTCTGCCGATGTCTATTCAAAAATGATCACAGATGAAAGCAAGGCACTCATTGCCTATAAACTTGATTTGGTCAAGAAGCATCCGGAAGCATTTATATCACTTATGATCAATGCGATGAAGGAGCCAGAAATTCCCGAAATTCCCTTGTTGCCCAATGGAAGAAAAGATTCAACGTTTGCTTACCATTATTATAAATCGCATTTCTGGGATGATGTCGATTTTACGGATGACCGGTTAATACGCACACCCGTGTTTTACAATAAACTTAAAAAGTATTACGACAATGTCCTGATACAGGTTCCTGATACGATCAAACGAGAGGTAGATCTCATGATAGAAAAAACCAGGCCCAATCCTGAAATGTTTAAATACATGATATGGTTTACGACCTACCGATATGAAACATCTGACATCATGGGATTTGATGAGGTTTTCGTTCACATCATAGACAAATATTATGTTACTGGTCAGGCATCATGGATTGACAAGGGAACAAATGAAAAGATCATTAAAAAAGCCAATAAAATCCGTAACCTGCTTATAGGAACAAAGGCGCCGAACATGGTCATGCAAGACACCAGTTTCCAGCTTGTATCCATGCATTCAATTCAGGCGAAGTACCTGCTCGTCCTATTCTGGGACCCTGAATGCAGCCATTGTGAGCAGGATATGCCTAAAATAAAAGCAGCTTATGACATTACCAGGGAGAAATACGGCCTGGAAATTTTCGCGGTTTGTTCTGATACATCCATGTTTAAGATGAAAAATAAGATCAGGAAAAACCATATGACATGGATCAATGTGAATGGTCCAAGAACGTTAACAGGTGATTTTCACGACTCATACGACATTATCTCCACTCCGGTCATCTACATTCTCAATGAGAGAAAAGAGATCATTGCCAAGCAATTACCTGCTGACAAGATCGAAGAGTTCCTGGGAAACTATGTTAAGCGGAATAAAAAGGAATGAGTTTACTGCTTTGATTAAAAAAAAACCGCTCCATTTCGGAACGGTTTTTTTTATATGATAGAACCCGGAGTTTAGCTGTTGAGTTCGTCAACAACTGCTTTAAAAGCTTCGGGATGGTTCATGGCTAAATCGGCAAGGGTTTTCCGGTTAAGCGTAATGTTCTTTTCAGCTAGTTTTCCGATAAACACCGAATAGGACATTCCATACTGGCGAACGCCGGCATTTATACGGGTGATCCATAACCCACGGAAATTCCGTTTCTTGGTGCGGCGGTCGCGATAGGCATAGCCCAACCCCTTTTCAACTGAATTTTTCGCAACGGTAAGGACATTCTTTCTTCTTCCGAATTGTCCTTTCGCCCGTTTTAGGATCTTCTTCCTTCTCTCGCGTGAGGCGACTGAATTTACTGATCTTGGCATAGTTTCTGATTTTTTGCGTTAGCGCCCCAGCCGGGATCTTTTGAAGCTAATCACAAGTTAAACAATAAAAATTAACCCTGGAGCATCTCTTTTACATTGGCTTCATCCGACTTATGTACCGTGGTCGAATACGTAAGATTACGTTTCCGTTTGATGGTTTTCTTGGTCAGGATGTGGCTTTTGTAAGCATGCTTCCGTTTGATTTTCCCGGTGCCTGTAAGAGCGAATCTTTTTTTCGCACCGGATTTGGTCTTCATTTTTGGCATGTTACCTACTTATTGAATTATTGAATTGATGAATTGTTGAATTGTTGAATTGTTGAATTAAAGATATTATTTTTTAGGTGTGATGATCATGATCATTCGTTTGCCTTCAAGCCGGGGCATCTGTTCTATTTTTCCAACTTCAACCAACAACTGTGCAAATTTCAGCAGAATCAGTTCCCCTTGTTCTTTATAGATAATAGAACGCCCTTTGAAAAACACATCTACCTTAACCTTTGCGCCATCTTTAAGAAATTTGATTGCATGATTCAGTTTAAAGTTGAAATCGTGTTCATCGGTATTCGGCCCAAGCCTGATTTCCTTAACAATTATTTTTGCAGTTTTGGCCTTCATTTCTTTCTGCTTCTTTTTCAGCTCGTAAAGAAACTTTTTATAGTCGATAACCTTGCAAACCGGAGGATTTGCAGTGGGTGAAATTTCGACAAGATCAAGGCCTTTAACTTCTGCAATATTCAAGGCTTCCCTTATGTTGTAGATTCCAGGTTCAATATTTTCACCAACCACACGTACAACCGGAGCCTTGATCCACTGGTTGATATTGTAAGGTTCTTCTTTTTTTCCCGGTTTCGGATATCTTCTCGGGCCGTTAAATTGTGTTACTATTGCGATATCTCCTATATTTAATTAATACTATTATTCATCAATTGATGTTGGATCGGCGGATTGCAGAGACGGGTTTATAACCCGTCTCTGCAATCCGCAATTTATAATATTTCTCCAAGTTCGATTTTTGTTTCTAACTGAACGAGCCGGATGAAATCTTCAATTTTCTGTGGTCCAAGGTCGCCCTGACCATGTTTACGAACTGAAACTGTTCCTTCATTCTCTTCACGTTCTCCCACAACGAGCATGAACGGAACTTTCATCAATTCTGCATCACGGATCTTCTTACCGGCCTTTTCATTTCGGTCGTCGATCAGGGCGCGAATTTCGGAATTATTTAGCAAATTTAAAACTTTTTTTGCATAATCCTGATATTTCTCACTGATTGGCAATACAATAGCCTGATCAGGGGTGAGCCAGAGCGGGAAATTACCGGCAGTATGCTCTAATAAAACAGCAACAAACCGTTCCATTGACCCAAACGGGGCCCGATGGATCATGACAGGGCGATGTTTTTGGTTATCGCTTCCAATATACTCAAGATCAAATCGTTCTGGTAAATTATAATCGACCTGGATGGTTCCAAGCTGCCATTTTCGGCCCAGGGCATCTTTCACCATGAAGTCCATTTTGGGTCCATAGAAGGCGGCTTCGCCAAGTTCAATAACTGTATTTAACCCGCGTTCTTCGGCAACCTCCATGATTGCCCGTTCAGCCTTCTCCCAATTTTCATCAGAACCAATATATTTTTCTTTGTTCTCAGGGTCTCGCAATGATATCTGAACTATAAACTCCTTGAAATTAAGCGCTTTAAAGATCAGCATTACGATATCCATAACACCTTTGAACTCATCTTTTACCTGTTCGGGGGTACAGAAAATATGCGCATCATCCTGGGTAAATCCGCGGACACGGGTCAATCCATGTAATTCACCGCTTTGCTCATAACGGTATACCGTTCCAAATTCGGCAAGCCTGACGGGTAAATCGCGGTATGATCTCGGTTTAACCTTGTATATTTCACAGTGGTGAGGGCAATTCATGGGCTTCAGGAAGAATTCCTCGCCTTCGACCGGGGTAGATATAGGGCGAAATGAACTTTCGCCATATTTCTGGTAATGACCGGATGTTTTGTACAATTCAACATTCCCGATGTGAGGGCAGATTACCTGTTCATAACCTGCTTTTTTCTGAACCTTTTTCAGGAACATCTCAAGACGTTCCCGCAATGCAGCTCCGCGGGGCAGCCACAGAGGCAGACCGAGGCCAACTTTTTGCGAAAATGCAAAAAGTTCCAGTTCCTTGCCTAACTTACGATGATCACGTTTTTTTGCCTCCTCAAGGAAAACAAGAAAATCATCAAGTTCTTTTTGTTTCGGGAAGGTAATACCATAGATGCGGGTCAGCTGTTTGCGTTTTTCATCGCCTCTCCAGTAAGCGCCTGCAATGTTGAGGAGTTTGATAGCCTTGATAAAACTGGTATCAGGAATATGCGGCCCACGACACAAATCAGTGAATTTCCCTGATTCGTAAAAAGTGATCTGTCCATCCTCAAGACCCTGAAGCAATTCTATTTTATATTCATCCCCCTTGGTGGTAAAATAGTCTATTGCAGCAGATTTGTCTATATCCTTGCGGATGAAATTCTGCTTTTCCTTTGCTAATTCAAGGATTTTCTTCTCAATTTTCGTAAAATCATCGGAGGAAATGGAATAATTTCCAAAATCGATGTCGTAGTAAAAACCGTTTTCAATATCCGGTCCAATGCCGAATTTCACGCCAGGATATAGTATTTCAATGGCTTCTGCCATTAAATGAGCAGAGGAATGCCACATGGTAGCTTTTCCGGCGGGATCGCTCCATGTATACAGCCTGATCCTGGCATCATTTGAAATAGAGCGGGTTGCATCCCAAATTTCATCATTCACCTGGATTGAAAGGACATTGCGTGCAAGTCCCTCGCTGATGCTTTTTGCAATATCAACTCCTGTAACTCCATCAGGATATTGACGAACCGAATTATCGGGCAGGGTAATATTAATCATGTAACAATGCCTTAATTTAAGGGGTGCAAAGGTACAAATTTTAATTTAATTCCCCATCACTTTAAATTCAGTACGGCGATTATTTGCTCGTCCCTGTTCTGTGGTATTTACATCAATGGGCTGATTGAACCCATAACCGGCGAATGAAAGCCGGGTTTTGGCAATGTCATGCTGAATAAGATATTCGTAAACGGCATTGGCCCTGTTCCGGGATAGTTCCAGGTTGTGTTCTGCGCTGCCAACATTATCGGTGTGACCACTGATTTCAATTTTTAATTTCGGATTCTTATTCAGAAGTCCCAACAATTTTTGAAGTTCAGCCAGCGATTCGTCTTTCAGAATGAATTTATCTGTGTCGAAGAAAATGTTTTTTAGTACAACGGTCTCCCCAACTTTAATCGGTTTGAGCGGGATATTTTTCACAAAAGGTTTAGTTTGGGAATTATATCCGCGGAGGGAAAAATTCTCAGAAAAAAACAGGTATCCATCTTTCGAAACATTGAGAGCGTAGTTTTTCTCAGTAGGCAATACCAGTAAAAATTCGCCGGTGATCTTGTCTGATTGCGATTGTGCCACCGTTTGAGAGGTTCCAAGGTCGATTAATTCAAACCGGGCTTCGAGTTTAGCCTTTGTATCATCATCGTACACAATGCCTTTAAAATAGGTCGTCAGCAAAGGCCTTGCCTCTTTGTAGAGAGGAAATTTATAAATATCCTGGCGGCCTTTGCCTCCCAGTTTGTCGGAGGAAATGTAGGCGACATTCCCTTTTGCATTGACAACCAGCGTTATTTCATCGGCATAGGTATTGATTGGATAACCAATATTAACCGGTTGCATCCACTCTCCTCCTGCTGATTTTCTTGCATAAAAAAGATCCAGTTTTCCCAGCCCGGGATGTCCTTTGGAGGAAAAATACAAGGTCTGATCATCGGGGTGGATGAAAGGCGCCATCTCCTCACCACTTGTATTGATCACATCACCCAGGTTAACCGGTTGACTCCATTGACCGTCGGGTTGAAGTTCCGTTTTCCAGATATCCGAACTTCCTTTGCCTCCGGCCCGGTTGCTGGCATAATAAAGCGTTTTGCCGTCGGATGAAAAGGATGGTTGTGAATCCCATTGGGGCGAATTGACCACCGGTCCGATATTTTCAGGTACCGACCATTGGTCACCATTGCGATGAGCCCAGTAAATGTCACATCTGCCAAGACCATCCTCTCTGTTGCACGCAGCAAAAAAAAGGTATTTGCCATCCGGCGCGATACACAAGGCGCCTTCATTTCCGTGTGTATTGATCGGTGGTCCCAGGTTAAGCGCCTGATACCATGCCGAATCAGCGCGATGTGCTATATAAAAGTCCTCCTCTCCTATCATGGTTTGATCAAGGGTCAGCGCATCTTTGGCATCAAGGCGTGTAAAATAGAGCGATTCGTCATCAGCCGTGATGGCGTTGATGTATTCATCAAACTTTGTGTTAATGCTGTCGCCCATGTTGACCGGCGAAAAAGGAACGGGATTCGCCATACACAACATGGCAAAATCGCATGTTTTGATCTGCTTTTCTGCCTGGCGTTTCTTTGGTTCAGGAAGTTGCTCAAATTCAAGGAACCGCTGAAAATTCATGCGGGCATCGGCATATCTGCCAACGGAAAGTTGCATGTTTGCCAAAACAAAATAGAGGTTCGGCGAAAAGGGATTGTTTGTTTTTACGGCAGCAATGTATGAATCGATGGCCTTATCAAATTGCTGGTTGTCAGCCAGTATATCACCCTGGAGGATGTAGGCCTCTGTAAATAAAGGATCCTGTTCTATCGCTTTTTTTAATTCGGTGAGGGCTTTTTCAAAATTCTTTGAATCGTAGGAATCAAGGGCGGTATAGAAATTCTTTTCCGCTTTTTTATTTTGAGTTGAAAGTTGCTGGCCCTGGCCAAAGCCAATGACGAATGACAAATGACAAATGACGAATGCAATGATAAATCGCTGTGGGATCATGGGATATGCATGTATTTGTGACTTTGAAGGGATATCCTCCATTTTGGGTTTTCCTGGATATAACGGATGATCTGGGGCATCATTGTTCCACGTTTGCTCCATTCCGGCTGAAGGTAAAGAATGCAAGTTTCCGAAACGAGAAGCGAATTCTCCTCTCCCCACTGAAAGTCGGTGTTGTCATAAATAATAACCTTCAATTCATTGGCCATAAGAGCGACTTCTGGCATCGGCGGAGCATCTTTTTTGGGAGAAACACTAATCCATTCCCAACTGCCGCTGATTGGCTGGGACCCGGATGTTTCGAGAAAAGTTCGGATGCCTCTTTGATGCAATTCGTCGCAGAGGTAATCCATGTTATAAAGGAGTGGCTCTCCGCCTGTCACAACAATGGCTTTAGCAGGCCAGGCGATTGCATGTTCAACAACCAGGTCGGTAGAAACCGGTGGAAAAACCATCGCATTCCACGACTCTTTCACATCGCACCATTTGCAACCCACATCACAACCACCCACCCGAATGAAATAGGCGGCCTGGCCGGTGTTGAACCCTTCTCCCTGTAAGGTGTAAAACTCTTCCATTACCGGCAGAACTTTTCCTTCCTGTAATAATTTTTCTGATGATTGTTCCAATAGGGTCAGATTACTTCCTTTTTTGCTGCTTTGAGTGTGTTCTGGAGCAATGATACGATGGTCATCGGACCTACACCTCCCGGAACCGGGGTAATATAGCTGCATTTGCGTGAAACCCTTTCAAAATCGACATCCCCTTTCAACCTGAAACCCGATTTTGTTTCTGTAGAGGGAATCCGGTGAACTCCGACATCAATCACCACAGCATCTTTTTTGACCATATCAGCGGTCACAAAACCCAGTTTGCCCATGGCAACGATAAGGATGTCGGCTTCGGCTGCGATGGCAGGGAGATTATTTGAAAAGCTGTGGCAAAGGGTGACCGTTGCATTTCCCGGGTTGGCTTTGCGTGAAAGCAGGATGCTGACCGGGGTTCCGACGATATGACTGCGACCAAGTACTACCACGTTTTTCCCGGCTGTCTCAATTTTATACCTGTCAAGCAAGGTGATGATCCCAAATGGGGTAGCCGGTAGAAAACATGGCAGATTCAGTACCATCTTACCAATATTGACCGGGTGAAACCCATCGATATCCTTCTGTGGATCAATGCGCTCAATAATTTTATGCTCATCAATATGAGCAGGCAATGGAAGTTGGACAATAAAACCATGGATTTCATCATCTGCATTGAGAAAATCGACGACTTCCAATAATTTTTCCTGTGTAATATTGGCAGGGTAACGGTAAACGGAGGAGATAAAACCTACTTCACGACAGGCTTTTTCTTTCGCCGCTACGTAGGTCATGCTGGCTGGATCTTCTCCTACCAGAACGGCTGCAATGTGAGGGGGTTCAATCCCCTTATCCAAAAATTGTTCTTTGACCTCTGTGGCAATTTCAATTTTTATCTGGTCGGCAATAAGCTTACCATCAAGCAGTTTCATTGATATTCAGGTTAGTTCATGTTTTTCATATTCCGCATCACATTGGCCATGTTTTTGCCTTTGTTGGCGGTTACCATTTTCATCATCTTGCGGGTGTCATCGAATTGCTTGATCAGCCTGTTTACATCCTGGATGCTGGTGCCTGATCCTGTTGCAATGCGTTTGCGGCGGCTGCCGTTCAACACAGCAGGATTGACCCGTTCATCGGGAGTCATCGAATGGATGATCGCTTCAATACCTTTGAAGGCGTTGTCGTCGATCTCCAGGTTTCTGATGGCTTTTCCCATGCCCGGAATCATACCAAGGAGATCCTTCACATTTCCCATCTTTTTGATCTGCTTGATCTGGGCCAGAAAATCGTTGAAATCGAATTGATTTTTGGCAATCTTTTTCTGTAGCTTTTGAGCTTCTTCCTCGTCAAATTGTTCCTGGGCTTTTTCTACCAACGATACGATATCACCCATACCCAGGATACGGTCGGCCATACGTTCGGGATAAAAGATATCGATGGCATCCATCTTTTCGCCCAGACCCACAAACTTAATAGGCTTATTCACAACTGATTTGATACTCAGCGCCGCGCCACCACGGGTATCACCATCCAGTTTTGTGAGCACAACGCCTTCATAATTCAGGCGTTCATTGAATGCTTTTGCCGTATTCACAGCATCCTGCCCGGTCATCGAGTCGACCACAAAGAGGGTTTCCTGCGGGTTGACGGCGCTTTTGATGTTGGCGATCTCGTCCATCATCCGCTCATCAATGGCCAAACGACCAGCCGTATCGACGATCACAACATTAAATCCTTTCTCCTTTGCAAATGCGATGGAACGTTTGGCAATTTTCACAGGATCATTCGCCGCATCTTCATTGTAAACATCCACCTCTATCTGCTGACCCAACACTTTCAACTGTTCAATAGCCGCAGGGCGGTATACATCACAGGCCACCAGTAACGGGCGTTTGCCCTTTTTTGTTTTGAGATAATTTGCCAGTTTGGCTGAGAAGGTTGTCTTTCCGGAACCTTGCAAACCGGCTACCAGGATGATGGCTGGTTCTCCTTTAATATTCAGTTCCGTTTTCTGTCCGCCCATAAGGTCGGTAAGCTCGTCATGAACTATTTTAACCATCAACTGGCCCGGAGATACCGCTGTAAGTACATTCTGGCCCAGGGCCTTCTCCTTAACCTGATCGGTAAACTGTTTTGCAATTTTGAAGCTGACGTCGGCATCGAGCAGCGCCTTGCGCACATCCTTGAGTGTTTCGGCGATGTTGATTTCGGTAATATGGCCATGCCCTTTGAGAACCTTAAACGCCCGGTCTAATTTATCACTTAATCCTTCAAACATTTTGTACTACTTTATTTGGGTTGATTTTGCAAAATTAACAATTTAAATTGACTCTGAATATTTGATCAGAACTCATAGTTTATTTCCAAAAAGTATGCTGGCTGTGTTGTAAAAAGACCTCATTTGAGATTTTTTTTTTACAAAACCATTAATGACATTGAAAATCGTTGTAAGTTTGTATAAATATTTAAAAACACAAAAAATCAAATTATGAAGAAAATTTTACTTTCATTCGTTGCCATCATGGCATTGTCATTGGGTGTGTATGCCCAGTGGACCGAACAAGCATCCGGATTTACTACAGCAAGCCGGGGTATCAGATGTGTTTATGCAGTGAACGACCAGGTTGTATGGGCAACTTCTTACGATGGCAGTGGTGGCGCTGCCCCCTGCCAGGAAATTACTAAAACAACCAACGGGGGCACTTTGTGGACTCCTCATACCGTTACTGGAGCCCCTGCACTTGAAATTTCGAATATTGTTGCCGTTGATGCCGATAAAGCATGGGTTGGAATGTTTCCTCCGGCAGCTACAACCACAGGCCAGGGCATTTACAAAACAACTGATGGGGGATTAACCTGGGTACGCCAGGCTTCAGCTGCTTTTGGTAGTTCTTCATTTGTCAATGTTGTTTATTTCTGGGATTCAAACCTGGGCTATTGCATGGGCGACCCAATCAACGGTGAGTTTGAAATTTACACCACGGATGATGGCGGCGATACCTGGACAATTGTTCCTGGTGCGAATATACCCAACCCACTATCCGGTGAGTATGGAACTGTTGGTTATTATGCTGCAGTTGGCGACACAACCTGGTTTGGCACAACCAAAGGACGCGTATTCAAATCGATTGACAATGGTCATAACTGGACAATGTCGTCCATCGCCGGATGGGGGGCCAAAGGAACTCAACCATTTGCCCGCAACGACATGAATGTCATTTGTGGAGACAGAAGCGCAACAACAACGGGTGCCATGGTCAGAACCACTGATGGAGGCGCTACCTGGGCTCCGATTGTAACGACAGGCCAGGTTTTCACCAACGATATGTCTTATGTTCCGGGAACCCCGGGTACATGGGTTACCACAGGTGCAGCAGCAGGTTTGACAGGTGTTACCTATTCTTTCAATGATGCTGTAGCCTGGAATGATATGGCTGCCACCATCGGAACACAATTTTTAGCAACCGACTGGGTCAATGATTCAACCGCATGGGCTGGTGGATTCAACGCAGATGCTACCACCGGTGGTATGTATAAATTTGTTGGTATTCTTGCCCCTTGCGATTTTACCTCCAATTTAACAGCCGTTGCCAAAGGTGGCACAATTAAGTTTGATGTTACAGCCGGCGCTCATTCCACTTCAACCGTGAGCTGGGCCTTCCCTGGCGGAACTCCTGCTTCATCAACCAACAGGCACCCATCCATTGTTTACAACACATCAGGCACCTACAATGTAACCCTGACTGTCACCAATTCATGGGGCGTCAGCACAAAGTTAAAAGCCAATCTGATTTATGTTGGTGGTGTTGGCATCAATGAAAATTCAGCAGCCAGTGTTTCCGTATTCCCGAATCCTGTTAAAGATGTTCTGAACATCCAGGGTACTGTGAATATTGAAGAAGTAACGGTGATGAATATGGTCGGACAGATTGTTCTAACCCAGAAAGTTGACAATGCCAATGCAACGATCAACACATCGAATATGAAATCAGGCGTTTACAACCTGAGGATTAAAATGGCCGATGGTTTTATCAACAAGAAAATTGTTGTGAACTAAGTCTATATCAATCTTAAATAAAAAAACGGCTGCCCTAAATTGAGGCAGCCGTTTTTTTTATTGGTGGTCGGACAAGGTTTTCCGCAACCAAAAGAATCCAATAATACCCGCAATGGCTGAAGCGATGAGCACTGCAATTTTAGAATTGTTGATCAATGTATCCTGATCATATGCCAGCAAGGTTATGAAAATGGACATGGTGAATCCGATCCCGCCTAAAAAGCCAGTGCCGGCAATATGCTTCCATTTCAAATCTCCAGGGAGGGCACAGAATCCCAGCGCAACGCCTGCCATCGAGAATAACCAGATACCAAGTGGCTTACCAAGGATCAACCCGATGAATATTCCGATACTGCCCGTCTCTCCCAGGCTATGATACCAGTTGTTTCCTAAAACGATGCCGGTATTGGCCAAGGCAAACAATGGGAGTATAAAAAATGCAACGGGCCAGTGTAAAAAATGCTGAAGTTTGTAAGAAGGCGATTTTTCTCCGCCATCGCCAAAAGGAATGGCAAAAGCAAGCAATACTCCGGTAATGGTGGCATGAATTCCCGAATGCAGCATAAAATACCACATCAGCGCCCCACCGATCAGATATGGGAGCAGCATGTGAATTTTCAATCGGTTTAAAACCAGCAACATCCCAAAAATAGTCATGGCAATCAGCAGATTAAACCAATCAAGTGATGAGGTATAAAAGAAAGCAATCACCAGAATGGCCCCGAGATCGTCAATGATGGCCAGGGCCATCAGGAATATTTTAAGGGACGCAGGAACCCTGCTGCCAAGCAACGAGAGAATTCCAATGGCAAAAGCAATGTCGGTCGCCATGGGGATTCCGGCACCCGATTGTGTCGGCGTATTCATATTCAGCACCAAATAGAGGCTGGCAGGAAGTAACATTCCTCCCAGTGCAGCTACCAGAGGTAAGGATGCATTTCTGAAGTCGGACAATTCACCGGCATATATTTCCCGTTCAAGCTCCAGACCAATCAGCAGGAAGAAAATAGTCATCAACCCATCGTTGATCCAATGCTGCATATGCTGGCCTCCCATTTCAAAGCCCCATATATCAAGGTAGTGAACGCCCAGGGCAGAGTTAGCCGCGATCAGCGAAAATCCAGTACAGATAATCAGGATCAGCCCCCCGGCTTTTTCACTGTTAAAAAATTTAATAAATGGCTGGGTCAGTTTCATTTAAAAAGTAATAACCTTCGCTTCACTGTTAAGATAATCCGTAAAAGGTCCTCCCATGAATCTCACTGTAATACCCAGGCCGAGAAGATTTACAGTTACATGATAGGCATCTGTGCAGGCCTTGCAGGCTTCAACGGTAATCCCGCTATCCATCACATCCTGCAACTGGCGAAGAATGTCAGGATCGCCATTGCCGGTTAACAATGCGGATGGTCCCCATATGATCAGGTTGATCTCATCCCACCATCCATTGGCCTTTGCATTGATGATATATGGAAAGATCACTTTCATGGCGACCTCTTTTTCGCCTGTGGTCCAAAGTATGTGCAATTGCCGCATAATTGTATTGCTTATTTCAGTCCACGACGTTTCAGTAAGGGTTCGACCGAAGGATCCTGCCCCCTGAACTTCCTGTACTGGATCATGCCTTCATCATTTCCGGATTCGGCCAGACAATATTTCCTGAATTTAACAGCAAGTTCTTTGTTGTAAATATCTCCGGATGATTTGAACGCATTGAAAGCATCGGCATCCAGCACAGCAGCCCAGATATACACATAATAACCGGCCGCATATCCCCCACCAAAAATGTGGGCAAAATAGGTCGTCCTGTAACGGGGCAGAATTTCTGAGATCAAACCGATTTTATTCATGGCATCGCTCTCGAATTTGATCACATCCACATCCTTTGTTTCGGTTAATCCATGGTAATCCATATCGAGAATCGAAGCCGCCAGATATTCAACCGTTTCAAATCCCTGGTTGAACAATGCAGCATTCTGTATTTTCTCAATCAGTTTGTCCGGAATGGCTTCCCCTGTTTTATAATGCTTTGCATAGGCTTTCAGCACTGCTGGTTCGCTTGCCCAGTTTTCATTAATCTGAGAAGGCATCTCCACATAATCCTGGGGAACATTGCCGGCAGTTCTGGTGTATTTCCCTTCTGTAAATAATCCGTGCAACGCATGTCCGAATTCATGAAAAAGCGTAGTCGTCTCATCCCAGCTTAACAGGGAAGGTGTGTCGGCTGTCGGTTTTGTAAAATTACAGGTAACGGAAATCACAGGATCAATTCTTTTATCGTTCTCCCATCCGGCAGCCTGAAAATCGGTACACCAGGCGCCTCCCCTTTTCCCGTCCCGCGGATAATAATCAAGATAAAGAACTCCAAGGTGACGACCATCAGCCTCTTTAACCTCATAAGTCTCCACATCTTTCTGAAATACCGGCAAATCTGAACGCTTTGTAAAAGTGATGCCATACAATTTATTCGCCACCAGGAACATGCCATCGCGAACGTTTGAAAGGCTGAAATAGGGTTTCAATTCACTTTCATCAAGGCTATATTTCTCCTTATGGATGATCTCTGCGTAATACCACCAATCCCATGATTGCAATTTGAATTTGCCTCCCTCCCGGTCGATGATTTTCTGCATTTCAGCCAGTTCCTTTTTGGCGACAGGAAGCGCTGCAATCCATAAATTGGAAAGGAACTCATTTACCTTGGCGGGGGTTTTTGCCATATTGTCATCAACCACATATGCCGCATAGCTGTCAAATCCAAGCAGGTGTGCTTTCTCCACACGAAGTTTCACAATTTTCGCAACGGTTTCCTTATTGTCATTTTTATTGCCATTGTTTCCCCGCATAAAGTAACCCCGGTAGATCTTTTCACGCAAATCACGGTTTTTGGCATACTGCAGGAATGGGATCATGCTGGGTTTTGACAAGGTAAATACCCACTTGCCTTCCATCTTTTTCTCTTTGGCTGTTTCGGCAGCACCATCAATCACCCCCTGTGGCAATCCCTCCAAATCCTTTTTATCGGTGATCACCAGTTTGAAGTTTTCATTGGTCTCTGCGAGAAGATTTTCACCGAAGGTGAGCGTTAGCATTGAAAGCTGCTCATTCAACTTGCGTAATTGATCCTTTTTCTCAGGAGGCAAATTGGCGCCCTGCCGTTCAAAGTCGCGAAAATATTTCTCAACAACGCGCAATTGCTGACTATCCAATTTCATCGAATGCCGGTTTTCGTAAACAGCTTTGATTTTTGCAAAGAGTTTCTCGTTCAATGCAATATCATCGCCATGTTTCGACATGATCGGACTAAGTTCGCGGGCAATCGCCTGTAACTGCTTGTTGGTTTCCGCTTCATTCAGGTTGTAAAAAACCTTGCTCACTTTGGTGAGTAATTTCCCTGATTTATCGAAAGCAAGAATCGTATTGGCAAAATCGGGAGCAGCAGTGTTGTTAATGATGGCCTCAACCTCCGCATTATGCTGCTTGATTCCCTCAAGAAAAGCCGGCATATAATCAGTGGTGTCAATTTTATCAAATGGTGGTACCTGAAAAGGTGTTGAATAATCAGAAAAAAAAGGATTATCCTGCTTTTTTTCTGTTTTACATCCTGTGAAAAACAACAAGGCCATGGCCACGAGCGTTAATGAATAGATTTTCATGATCGTTTTTTAGTTAGATACGGTCAGCAAAGTTACCTGAAAGATTTAAAAAATTGATGCAATCCTGTAACCTTTTTAACTTTTTGGCATCTATCATGTATTTATATCCGGAAAAATGTCCACTTCATCGGATAGAGCATAACAGATATCGAATTTATTTCTTTGCCTGTGGATATATAATCAACTTTACATGAACTTTTAAGCAATGATCAAAATCAGCCAGATTCATAAATCATATGTAACCGGTCAGAACAGTTTGCATGTTTTGAAGGGAATTGATCTGGAAATTGGCGCCGGGGAGATGATCTCTATCATGGGCGCTTCCGGATCGGGAAAATCAACCCTGTTGAATATCCTCGGAATTCTCGACACGTACGATTCAGGGGAATACCGGCTTGATGGTTTAAAAATCAACCGGTTAAGCGAACGTAAGGCCGCTCAGTTGCGAAACAAAATGCTTGGATTCGTATTTCAGTCATTCAACCTCGTTTCATTTAAAAATGCAATGGAAAATGTGGCTTTGCCGCTGTATTACCAGGATGTGCCGCGAAAGAAGCGCAACCTGATCGCCATGGAGTACCTCGACCGGATGGGACTAAAAGATTGGGCTCATCATTTGCCCAATGAATTGTCGGGAGGTCAGAAACAACGTGTTGCCATTGCCCGCGCACTCATTGGGAAGCCCAAAGTGATCCTGGCCGATGAACCAACCGGCGCGCTCGATTCAACAACTTCACTGGAAGTGATGGACCTTTTACAGGAGGTAAATTTAACAGGGATCACTGTCATTATTGTGACCCATGAGCATGACATCGCCATGCGTACAAAGAAAACTATCAGGATTACCGATGGAAATATTACTGAGATTACCATGAATTGAGATTTCGGATTTCGGATTTCGGATTGCGGATTTCGGATTTCAGATTTTGGGAATTAGCTGACTTGTTGATTATTTTGACTTTTAACTTTTGACTTTTGACTTTTGACTTTTCATTATTCTTCCAATGTTTGAGATAGATAAATGGCAGGAGATATACAGTACGATCCGCAAGAACAAATTGCGGACGTTTCTCACCGGGTTTAGTGTTGCCTGGGGTATCTTTATGCTGATCATCCTTCTTGGTTCGGGCTCAGGGCTTGAAAATGGGGTCAAAGAACAATTCAAGGGCGGCGCCACCAATGGCGTTTGGATCAGCAGCGGCCAGACCAGCCTAAAATACAAAGGTTTAAAAATCGGGAGGCAAATCAAGTTTACAAACGAAGATTATAAATCAATCAAAACAACTGTTGATGGTTACGATCGTATCTCAGCGAGTTTATTCCTCGGAAACAAACTGATTTCCTACAAAATCGAGTACGGATCATTCTTCCTATCGCCCTTTCACCCGGATTATGGGTTTATCAAAGAGTTGGATGTAATCCAGGGAAGATTCCTCAACACCATCGATATCAAAGAATTCAGAAAAGTAGCCGTGATTGGTGAAAAGGTAAAATCGACCCTCTTCAAAGGCGCTGACACCCTGGCATTGGGAAAATACATCAAGGTGAACGGGGTTATTTTCCAGGTGGTTGGCATTTTCAGGGATTACAGCCGGAATGATGATGAACAAAAGCGGGTTTACATACCGATTTCGACGGCACAACGCGTTTTCCAGGGAGAGAATGTGATCAACCAGATCTCGTTTACCACCGGAAAAGCTACAGCGCAGGAAGCAGACCTGATGATTGGCAAATCAAAGGCTGTTCTTGCAAAGATGCACACTTTCGATATTGATGATAACAGGGCCATCAATGTCTGGAATAAAAATGAAGAGGTTCGGAAGTTCAGGGCATTGTTCGCCGGCATCAGATTGTTTATCTGGATTATCGGCATCGGAACCATCATTGCAGGCATCGTTGGGGTCAGCAACATTATGATGATCGTGGTCAAGGAACGCACCAAGGAAATCGGCATCCGGAAATCGCTTGGAGCAACTCCATGGTCAATTGTGGCCTTGATCATGCAGGAAGCCATTGTCATTACCTCTTTTGCCGGGTATATCGGACTGGTGCTGGGTGTCGGTCTGCTTGAACTCATCACAAAGAATGTGCCCCCTTCAGAGTTTTTCAGGAATCCTGAAGCAGATTTTTCGGTAGCGGTGATGGCCACCGTGCTACTGATCATTGCGGGAGCCATTGCAGGCTTTTTCCCCGCGATGAAAGCGGCAGGAGTCAATCCGGTGGAAGCGCTGAGGGACGAATGACACATGACAAATGACGAATGACGAATGACGAATGAGGATATACGATTTACGAAAACTAACAGATCAAATAAGTATGAACATTTTTTTATCTGATATGGATCAGTTTCATCTTCATTCGTCATTCGTCACTTGTCATTCGTCACTTTTAATATAAAAGTCTACCCATATGTTTGACCTAGATCGTTGGCAGGAAATTTATCATGTTTTGAGTAAAAATAAAC
>JBAXFM010000052.1:0-22746 GCA_037139855.1 Bacteroidota bacterium | reverse complement strand
AATGATTGACTATCATCTTTGTTCCTCAATGAAATTAGCCAATTGCATAGTCCGATTGATCATTTTGAAATAACAAGATAGTACCCTGTTACTTTTGGCTTTTATGTCTCAACAAAGAGAAATAGATTTTAATAAACCACCTAAAACCATCATTATGAAGGCAAAATTTACGTTAAGCATTTTACTGATCATGTTTGGCATGATAGGCGCTTTTAGTCAGGCAACTTTTACAGATAACTTCTCCGGAACATTGTCTTGCTGGGATGACAAATATCCCGGAGCAGGAAACTGGAGCATTCAAAACAATGAGCTACATGGTTTTTGTTCTCTATCTCTTGGGAGCAAATACGATCACCGGGCAGATTTGATTTTAAAAGACCAGTTTCAATTAACTGGCAACTGGAAGGCATCCATTGATTTTATCAGAACTGTTGATGATCAGTTTCCATCCAGTTTTAATGCATGGGCAACCTTTTCCCTATGGCTGGATAATAATCATAAAATCCAGATTAGTGTTGGCGGAGGGGGCGACTACTGGGGTGGTTTACAAGATTCTATACGTTTTAGCGCTGATGAATGGAATGGAATATGGAGTAACAACACCCCTGTTTCAACCGGAAAAGCAAAATTTAATTGGAATCCGGATCAGTGGCATACCGCCAGCCTTGAAAAAAGAGGGAATATTTATTCGGTCTTTGTAGATAATGCCTGCATTGGTCACTACATTGACACTTTTTTAAACGGGCAAGGGAAGATTGGATTTCATACCTATGGCACAAAACGATATGATAATTTTAAACTTGAACCTATTATTTGCAATCAAACATTTGCCGATAATTTTTCTACAACATTGTCGGCATGGGACGACAAGTATCCCGGAGCAGGAAATTGGAGTATTCAAAACAATGAGCTACATGGTTTTTGTTCTCTATCTCTTGGGAGCAAATACGATCACCGGGCAGATTTGATTTTAAAAGACCAGTTTCAATTAACTGGCAACTGGAAGGCATCCATTGATTTTATCAGAACTGTTGATGATCAGTTTCCATCCAGTTTTAATGCATGGGCAACCTTTTCCCTATGGCTGGATAATAATCATAAAATCCAGATTAGTGTTGGCGGAGGGGGCGACTACTGGGGTGGTTTACAAGATTCTATACGTTTTAGCGCTGATGAATGGAATGGAATATGGAGTAACAACACCCCTGTTTCAATCGGAAAAGTAAAATTTAGTTGGAATCCCGATTTATGGCATACTGCCAGCTTAGAAAAGCGAGGAAATATTTATTCGGTTTTTATCGATGATGCCTGTATCGGACATTACATTGATAATTTTTTGAATGGCATGGGAAAGGTAGGCTTTCATACTTATGGAACCAAACGATGGGATAATTTCACACTGAGTCAATGCAGTAATTTGTTTGATGCGGTTACGATTAATGGAACAGTAAAAGACATCAATAACACACCGGTTTCGGGGGTAACATTAACGTTCACCAATATAATACCCGGTACGGTTACAACCGATAATATCGGTCATTATAGCATTTCAGTTCCCTGGGGATATTCAGGCATTTCAACACCTTCAAAAACAGGATGTACGAGTTTTACCCCTGCCACCAGAACCTATTCAAATATAACTGCAAATCAAACCAACCAGGACTTCATTGGGTGTAACCCCTGCCCACTACCATGGCAGGTTGTGGTCAATCAGCAATACACCATGAATGTGATTGGAAAACTATTCCTTTCGAATAATCTGACAACCAGCGCATCCGATGCCATCGGCGCTTTTGTCGGCCAGGAGTGCCGTGGAATCGGGTATCCCGACCCCTCCCTGAACGGAATTATTTTCCTCACCATTACGTCGAATGTTCAAACAGGGGAAACAGTTACGTTCAAAGCCTGGAAATCGGCTTCATGCGAAGAGTGCCAGGTAGCAGAAACGATGCCGTTTGTTAACCAGTCCGAAGTTGGTACGCTGACCAGTCCTTTTGAATTTCATTGCGGATGGGTTCCCTTGTGTGTCAATTTCGGCGCCGGTTATACCTGGTTCTCGGTGAATGTCAATCCCGGATCAATGACTTTGAATTCACTGTTCAGTAACCTCACACCATGTGAAAACGACAGGATTATCGGCCAGAACTCCTTTGCTACCTACTATGGAACACAATGGGTTGGCAGCCTTGCTACCATTGATCCTAAAGCCATGTATAAAATGAAATTGTGTTCACAGCAATCGTGGTGCAAGAATGGTTTGCCTGTGAGCATCACACCTATAAACGTATCAAGCGGATATCCGTGGATCGGCTATTTGCCCCAGAGCGACCTGGCTATCAACACGGCCCTCGCAGGGATCGCTCCTGCACCGACTGCCAATGACAGATTCAACGGTCAAACCTCTTTTGCGACAAACACCGGAACGCAATGGGTCGGTTCCCTCACAACATTGCAGAAAGGTAAAGGATACATTATCCATCTGGCCAATCCTTCTGTCCTTACCTATCCGACTGGAATGGATAATCCAGGATTAACCATTGAAGATCCACCTGCGGGAATGGACTCTCCAACAGGTGAACTTCCGCAGATCAATTCCAGATATACCATGCAGATCATTGCAAAGATCATTCTTCCAGATGGGAAGAAATCAATGAATACAAGAGATTTTGTTTATGCCTATGTTGGAAGTGAATGCAGGGGTTTGGCCAATCCGGTTCAGAACCTGGATGGCAGTTTGTTTTTATCCATCGGTTCGCATGTTGAATATGGTGAAGAAATAATTTTTAAGGTTTTTCTCTCTGATGAAAACCGGTTGTATGAGGTTCGCAACAAACTTGTTTTCTCCAATGAATTGGAAACCGGCACCATGGCAATTCCTTACGAATTCAATCTGAGTGGACTATATGGAATCTCTGCAAACCCTGGTGATATCGGCGTGCGCATAGGAGAAATTTATCCGAATCCATTTGACGCATCTGGATCACTTTTGATGGAATTGGATCAGCCAGGGTTGGTCATCTGTAAAATCATCAGTGGGTTGGGACAAGAAGTGCAATTAGTGATGAATGAAAATCTGGAACAAGGGACTCATGTCATAAAACTGAACGGGGAATCCCTCACTGCCGGCTTGTATAGCTTACTAATCACCTATTCCAACGATCGCAACCATGTAAGTGTGTTAAAAAAGATGATCATCCGATAAACGATGATAGACGTAGGCATGATAGGGGAAGCAATCACTTCCCCTATCATTTTCCTTTGGAAAAGAGAAAAAACCCTAATTGTGAAAACTATAAATCTCATGAGAAATTTATTGATATTAATCATATTATTTCAGGCTATGTTGGTGGCGGCAGTAGGTCCACCAACCTGGATTCCGGTCCCAAACCTACAGTACAATATGAATATTATTGGAAAAATTCAACTGTCCCCGGGAGTTTATTCCCTGAATGAGAATGATATCCTGGGTGCATTTGTCGGAACCGAATGCCGGGGAGTGGCTAGTCCGTTTGCTTCCCTGGGGGGAACATTGTTTCTGACGATCGGCTCCAGTGTGTTATCGGGAGAAACAATAACGTTTAAAATATATCTGGCATCAACCAATGAAATAGTGAATGCAAATGAAACAATACCCTTCCAGAATGCAGGAGAGGTAGGAACCATGGCCAGCCCTTTCATTTTCACATTTTCCATATTGAATAACGTTGTATTACAAGGAATTACTGTTTCAAGTGGCCAGAATAATTGTTACAATGCTTTACAAACCATCACAGTTGCCGGCAATGGCACATCCTTCCTTATTCAAAATGGTGGAAATGCTACCATGATTGCAGGTCAGAGGATCTCTCTTCTTCCCGGTACCACCGTACAATCAAATGGGCATCTTAAAGCTTACATCACAACCACAAACAGTTATTGCAGTTCATTGCCGGCGTATATGACTAATTCGATGGGTAATGAAGAAAATAGGATACAGATAAAAAACGGGTTTTCCAATTTCAGTATATACCCCAACCCCACCTCCAACAATTTCACCCTCGAACTCTCCCGGGAACCCCAGGGATCGGTCACCATCGTTAAGATCTACAACATGATGGGCACTCAAATATTGGAAAAGTCCTTAGAATCCGGCAAAATACATGAGTTTTCACTGAGCAATCAAACCCCTGGGGTTTACCTGATCAAAATCGTTCAAAACAATGAGGTAGGCTTTGGAAAAATCATCCGGCAATAAGAAATGATACCCAGAGATCTCGCCCTGGTCACCGCAAAACGTTACATCTCATTGTTAAAAAAGCATTATATCCCAGTTCTTTCGGCCTGGTTCTTCGTATCGAATGGAACCGGGAAACCAGGTGATCACCATGTTATTGAAATTGCCATTGTACTTGACCCTTATCCTGATGAGCCCGGCAAATGCCTTCCCTTTATGAAACTGAGGCGGGAACTGGATTTACGCATTGAACCCTATCCCATTGATAAAAAGGATTTTGAGTCGGGCAATCTGTTTGTTGATATGATTAAAGCAACAGGGAGGACTTTGATGTGAAAACTGATAGGGTACAGGCATCTAATACAAAAACCCAAACAACCACAACGGAATCTTGTTCCCGATGCCAGTTTCGATATCATCTGCCGCGATAAAACTACCGGGAATGCCCTCAATCTGTTTCTTGTTTTTGTTCTTTCCCCCAACCTCAATGGTGTACTGATTGTCAACGCAAAAATCACCCTTCTCGGTCCAGGTCACTTCATGGGTAACCGATAATTGATTCAGCAGGAAAGTTTCGCGAAGATTCCCCGTGTCGGGCCGCTGTGGGGATAATGCAAAAGAGATATTGGGGTTATGAAGATATATTTTTTCTGGTTTGCTTAAATAACTTATTCCCCTTGTTTCTCTGCGTAACTGAAATAAAAGTTCCGCCTTTTCCAGAAGAAAAAGGTATCGCAATAAAACATCCCGGCTGAGTCCCATCTTTCGGCCAAGTTCTGAAATATTAGGCGTGAATGGAACCGACTCTGAGAGAATGAATAACAGTTTTTTTATCTGAACTGTTGAATGATAAGAAATGTTTTCGAGCGAAGGCAGATCAGTTTCCATGATGGTATTGATTCCTGCCCGTAGCCTTTCATGGTAATATTCAATTCCTTCCAGGAAATAGGGATAGGCTCCATGGCGAAGATAATCCTTGAATATCCTTAAAGGTTTATTTTTATTTAAAATCTCCAAACTAATCTCGTGATGATGACCCAGAATATCTGAGAGGGAAAACATCTTAATTCGTTCGGATGAGGTAAGGTCATGAAATTCACGAATGGATAGTTCATTCAAATGAAACATCAGGGCACGACGACTGAGGTCAGCCTCTCCCCTGTGGATGTTCAAGGCAGATGAACCTGTTCCTGTAATTTGCAACTCCTGAAAATGATCATAAATATTTTTGATCTCTGCAGCCCATCCCGGATACCGGTGGATTTCATCAAGAAAGAGATACTTACCACCCTGCTTGCGGAATTTATCCGCAACCTCGAAAAGGTTGTTTTTTAAGAAATAAATGTTATCGAGACTGATGTAAATTTTTTCATGATGTCGCACTTTTACCGATTTCATCAGTTGCAATAAAAGTGTGGTTTTACCAGTTCCCCTCGCACCCTTCACAATCACCAATCGCTGATCAACAGGTATTTGAGAAAAAAGATAGCGCCTGAAATCTTGCTTTGAGGATTTCAAAACATTGTCGGATAGTTCGAACAGATAATCCATGTGTGTTGTTTTGAAACAACAAATATAACTAAATAATATTGTTTTAAAACAACAATTTCATTTTTTATTGGTCTCTGTATCTTTCCGAATTGTAACTGTCCAATTGTTCTCCCACCCCCGGCTCACTGGCTAACCCTTTCACCACCTTTCCCAATGAATCTTCTCCGCCTTAAACTTGTCCTTGGGTTGATCCTGTCCGGTAGGGTGGCCAACGGGGATGATGCTGAATGGCGAAACGGCGGATGGCAGCTTTAAAAGTTTCCGCACATGATTTTCACGCTCCGCCATCGGATATAAGGCCGACCAAACGGCTCCCAACCGCATGGCCTCGGCGGCAAGAAGGATATTTTCGGTAGCTGCGGCGGCATCCTGGTACCACAAATCGGTTGCCCCCGGCTGAAGATCAACGGTGGTATCCCCGCAAACAACAATACATGCGCCGGCTTTGAACAACATTTTGGTATAGGGCAATCCTTCACCCAGCGCATCCAGCATTTTACGATCGGTAACCGCCACAAAAGCCAGAGGCTGCCTGTTACGTGCCGACGGGGCCGCCATCCCTGCTTTCAGCAGCGCGAGCAGACAGGCTTTGGTGACGGGTTCACCGGTGAAATTGCGTACACTCTTTCGCGACTGAATGTTCTCGAGTACGATGGTCGTTTTGTCGGTCATGATTGTTTCGATTTGATTTGCAAAGTTATAAAAGAAATTTTCGTAATTTTGCACGCCTTTTTATGGCATGGTCATGTAAATAATGACCGGATCGCCGGAAAATCATGCCCGGTATGATGAAAAACAAACAATGAGTAAAAGATACGCTGAATATAAAAATCTCGATCTGACGAGGATTGGCAACGAAATCCAATCCTACTGGCAACAGCAGGGCACCTTTGAAAAGAGCCTGAAGCTCACGGAAGGCAAACCTCCCTATGTCTTTTATGAGGGACCTCCCTCGGCCAATGGCATTCCGGGGATTCACCATGTAATGGCCAGAGCCATCAAGGATATTTTCTGCCGTTACAAGACGATGAAGGGATTTTACGTCAGCCGTAAAGCGGGCTGGGATACCCACGGACTGCCCATTGAAATCGGGGTGGAGAAAAAGCTGGGTATCACCAAAGAGGATATCGGCAAATCCATTTCAATCGAGGATTATAACAAGGAATGCCGCACCGAGGTGATGAAATACAAAGACCTGTGGGACGACCTTACCATCCGCATGGGCTACTGGCTCAATCTGGATGATCCTTACATCACCTACGAAAACAAATACATTGAAAGCGTTTGGTACCTGCTGGGCGAATTGTATAAAAAAGGCCTGCTATACAAGGGTTACACCATCCAGCCATACTCTCCTGCTGCCGGAACCGGACTCAGCACGCACGAACTCAACCAGCCCGGCACCTATAAAATGGTGAAGGATAACACCGTGGTGGCACAATTCAAGGTGATCCGCAATGAGAAATCGGAATTCCTGTTCAGCGATCTGTTTGGTGAACTTTACATCCTCGCCTGGACGACCACCCCGTGGACCCTGCCTTCGAATACCGGACTGGCCATGGGAAAGGATATCTCCTATGTGCTGGTTAAAACATTCAACCCGTACACCTTTACCGAACAAACGGTTGTGCTTGCGAAAGAACTGTTGCACCAGTACTTTCCCGAGAAAAACAGCCAGCTTGAAATGGACAGCTACCACGAAGGCGATAAACATATCCCCTACCAGCTGGTGGCTGAATTCAAAGGCAGAGATTTTGAAGGCATCCGTTTTGAACAGTTGCTGCCTTATGCCCTGCCCGAAGAGGGTGATCCTTTCCGGGTAGTCCTTGGTGATTTTGTGACCACCGAAGATGGTACCGGTATTGTACACATTGCCCCGAGCTTTGGCGCCGACGACTTCCGGGTGGGTCGGCAATACGGTTTGGGTTCCCTTACGCTCGTTGACAAACAGGGAAGGTTTACCGAACAGATGGGCGAGTTTGCGGGCCGTTATGTGAAACCGGAATATGATATTGATTGTATAGCCGGCAATTGTCCTCCCGTGGATATCGACATCATCGTCAAGTTAAAACACGAAAACAAGGCCTTTAAATCGGAGAAATACGAACACTCCTATCCGCATTGCTGGCGTACCGATAAACCCATCCTCTATTACCCGCTCGATTCCTGGTTTATCCGCACCACAGCCTACAAGGAAGAGATGATCGCCCTCAACAAAACCATCAACTGGAAACCTGAATCAACCGGAACAGGGCGTTTTGGCAACTGGCTCGAAAACCTGGTCGACTGGAACCTCTCGCGATCCCGTTTCTGGGGCACTCCCCTGCCAATCTGGAGAACGGCTGATCAGCAACAGGAAATCTGCATTGGTTCTGTGGCACAGTTAAAGTCGGAAATCATCAAAGCCGTTGCTGCTGGTCTGATGAAATCAAATCCGCTTGAAAACTACAATCCGGAGGAAACAACAGACGAAAACTACCATTCTTTTGACCTTCACCGTCCGTTTGTTGATGATATCATTCTGGTAACGGACGATGGCATGCCAATGTACCGCGAAACCGACCTGATTGATGTTTGGTTCGATTCCGGCGCCATGCCCTATGCCCAGTATCATTACCCTTTTGAGCAAACCCGTCAGCTGGAGAGTTACTTCCCGGCCGATTTCATCGCCGAAGGCGTTGATCAAACCCGCGGATGGTTTTTTACCCTTCATGCCATCGCCGTGATGTTGTTTGGCGGAATTTCATACAAAACCTGCGTGTCAAACGGACTGGTGCTCGACAAGAATGGCAACAAGATGTCGAAGCGCCTGGGAAATGCCGTTGATCCTTTCGAAACCATCAACAAATACGGCCCCGACGCCACCCGGTGGTACCTGATTACCAATTCGCAACCCTGGGACAACCTGAAGTTCGATGTGGAAGGCATTGAGGAAATCAGGCGCAAATTCTTCGGAACGCTTTACAATACTTATGCTTTTTATTCGCTGTATGCCAACATCGACGGATTTACTTACAGCGAACCTGAAATCGAAATCAGCAAGCGGCCCGAAATCGACCGCTGGATCCTTTCGGAGCTGAACTCCCTCATCAAAGTAGTGGATGATTGCTATGCAGATTATGAGCCAACCAAAGCCGGCCGGGCCATCTCCGATTTCGTTGATGCCCATCTGAGCAACTGGTATGTTCGCCTCTGCCGCCGCCGTTTCTGGAGGGGAGATTACAGCCAGGATAAAATTTCAGCGTACCAGACCTTGTACCGCTGCCTTGAGGTCATTGCCCAGTTGTCGTCGCCCATCGCACCCTTCTTCGCTGAACGTTTATTTGTTGATCTGAATACAGTATCCGGCAGGTATCCTCTTGATTCCGTTCATTTGACTGAATTCCCCACCGCCGATCTTTCCCTGATTGACAAGGACCTTGAAGAACGCATGGAAATTGCGCAAAAAATTGCGTCCATGGTTTTATCCATCCGGAAATCAACGAAATTGCGCGTCCGTCAACCACTGAATAAGGTATTAATCCCGGTGATGAATGATCGTCTTGCGGCGCAGATCGACCTGGTGAAAAACCTCATCCTGTCGGAGGTCAATGTGAAAGAACTTGAATACATTACTGACACCGCTGGTATCCTGGTCAAAAAAGTCAAACCCGACTTCAAAAAACTTGGTCCCCGATATGGGAAAATGATGAAGCAACTCGCCACAGCAGTTACCGCAATTTCCCAGCAGGAGATCAGCACGCTGGAAAAAGAGGGCAAAATTACTATTCAGGTTGAAGGCCAGCCGGTTGAACTATTGGTGGATGATGTTGAAATCCTATCGGAAGACATTCCGGGCTGGCAAATTGCAAGCATGGGAGCGCTAACAGTTGCCCTTGACATTACACTTACCCCGGAATTATTACAGGAAGGCATCGCCCGTGAAGTGATCAACAGAATCCAGAACCTTCGCAAGGATAATGGCTTCGATGTTACAGATAAAATTATCGTTAAATTCCAGTCTCAGGCCGACATTGATGAAGCCGTGAATCGTAATATTACCTATATTTGCTCGGAAACTCTGGCTCAATCATTCGAAGTTGTTGATATGGTTGAAGATGCCGGGAAAGTACTGATTGAAATCACAGACAAAATTTCCACATTTATCGAAATTAAAAAGGTTGACTAATACAATTGAAATATGAAAAAAGCAACAGGAACAACACAGATGGAAAAGAATCGGTATTCAGATGAGGAACTTGAAGAATTCAAACAGATTATTCTGAAAAAACTGGTCAAAGCACACAATGATCTTAAGTTGCTTACTGAATCGTATACGAACGGCAATGAGCATGATACCAACGATACCTCCCCTACTTTCAAGGTTCTTGAAGAGGGTTACCAGGTGTTTTCAAAGGAGGAGAACAGCAAGTTCGCAGCCCGTCAGGAAAAATTCATCAAATCGCTCGAGAATGCTTTGATCAGGATTGAAAATAAGACCTACGGAATTTGCAGAGTTACCGGCAAATTAATCCCCGCCGACCGGCTCAGGAGTGTTCCCCATGCTACGCTGAGCATCGAGGCAAAACGCGTTCAGACAGTGCCAACTGTTGCGGTACGCCCACTTGATCCTGACATGGAATAGTTTTTCCTGCAACAACTGCTGCATTTGAAAAAAGCAACGCTTATTGTTCTGGCAATCCTGATCCTTGACCAGGTGCTGAAATTCTGGATTAAAACCACCTTTTACATGGGTGAAAGCCATGCAGTTTTGGGGCATTGGTTTTACCTGCATTTTACCGAAAATGAGGGCATGGCTTTCGGTATGAAACTGGGTGGCAATTATGGTAAATTGCTGCTGAGCCTCTTCCGCATTTTTGCTGTGATCATCATCATATGGTGGCTTTATAAAGTTACACGGAAAGGGGCGAATAATCTGCTCATCCTATGCATATCGCTTATCCTGGCCGGTGCGCTTGGAAATATCATCGACAGCGCGTTTTATGGTGTTGTTTTCAATGAAAGCACCTATATGCAGATTGCATCATTTCTTCCCGCCGGAGGAGGGTACGGAACCTTTTTACATGGAAAAGTGGTGGATATGCTTTATTTCCCGCTCATTGAATCGCACTACCCAACATGGATGCCGCTTTGGGGAGGCGAAGAATTTGTGTTTTTCCGGCCAGTGTTCAATATTGCTGATTCATCCATCACTACCGGTGTGCTGATCCTGATCTTATTTCAAAAGAAAGTTTTCACCCCTGTTCATTCACCAGATACTATTGAAGCTGAATCAATCAGTAAATAGCACGGCTACCTCCCATTCGTCATTCGTCATTCGTAATTCGTAATTTCTACCTGACCCTGATCGACCTCCCCACCCTCAATGTGGTGGTTGGTTTTATTTTATTCATGGCACATATCTCCTTGATGGAAGTATGGTACTTCCGGGCAAGTTTACCAACGGTGTCCCCGCTCTTAATCCTGACAACCTGAGCATTGACATTATAATCATTGGGATAAAAAACCCGTTTGGTTACCGGGAAGGTATTGGCAATCAATTTCTGGTTGTCGTAGTCGATCATCCGGAGCGGGTCAAGCGGAATATCCTTATAGCGAACTTCAAAGTGCAGATGGGGCCCCCGGCTTCGCCCGGTAGAGCCTCCCAGAGCGATATGATCGCCCGACTTTACCACTTCATTCACCCTGACCAGAATTTTGGACAGGTGCCCGTAATAAGTTTCAAGGCCATTGTAATGACGAACGATGACCAGATTGCCAAAACCTCCCCGGTTATATTTTGCGTAACGTATCACGCCATCAAACGCTGCCCTGACGGTATCCCCCTTGTTTAATTTAATGTCCAGTCCTTTATGGGAATAAGTAAATCCACGAAAAAGTTTTCCATAGATGGGCAAGGTGAAAATGCGCTCAACTGACGTAAGCATGATTACCGTATCATGGATTGAATCGGGCTTAATCCGGTAGGCAAAAATTTGATCATTAATCCATTGAGCTGTAAACAACCCCGTTGAATCATCTTCCTGACTCATCATCACCGGTTCATCTGTCAAGAATTCCCAGGTGAAATTTTTATACAGAATGACAGTCCCTTTGGGGGTTTCAACAGTGTCGATGATGGCATCGGCATTCCGCTGGGCAACGGAGATGAGCGGAAGCACAAAAACCAACAATAAACACCACTTTAATAACTTCATTGACAATATGTAAGGTTTCATAATTAACAAACGACAAAAATACAGTAAAAATTTTCGACATCAAACATTTAATCAATCAGATATTTTATCTTTGCATAAAATATTAAGCCATATCATGCAAGCAAAGAATAATGGAAAAATCTCTCAAATCATCGGTCCGGTTATCGACGTGGTTTTTGATGAAGATGTCAAACTTCCCAATATTTATGATGCCCTTGAGGTGACAAATGAAAAAGGCGATGTCATTGTCCTCGAATGTCAGTACGACATTGGTGAACATACCATGCGCACCGTAGCAATGGATTCCACCGATGGATTGCGCCGCGGAATGGAAGTAGTATCAAAAGGACGACCGATCTCGATGCCCGTCGGGGATATGGTACGCGGCCGGTTATTCAATGTGATCGGTAAGCCCATTGACGGATTAGGCCCTGTTTCTGAAAAACACGTATACGCCATCCATCGCGATCCACCTAAGTTTGAAACATTGAGTACTTCAAAGGAAGTTCTCTTTACCGGAATTAAAGTTATCGACCTGATCGAACCCTATTCCAAGGGTGGAAAAATCGGACTGTTCGGTGGCGCCGGTGTAGGAAAAACGGTCATTATCATGGAACTCATCAACAACATCGCCAAGAAATATGCCGGTTTGTCGGTGTTTGGCGGCGTTGGCGAGCGAACCCGTGAAGGGAATGATCTGTTGCGGGAGATGATCGAATCGGGTGTAATCCGGTACGGCAAAGAATTCCAGGAAGACATGGAAAAGGGCGGCTGGGATTTGTCGAAAGTTGACCATGAAGAACTTCTGAAATCACAGGCTACCCTGGTATTTGGACAAATGAACGAACCTCCCGGAGCCCGCGCCCGCGTGGCGCTGTCGGGACTTACCATGGCTGAATATTTCCGCGATGGCGATGAAAAATCGGGCGGTCGTGACATTTTGTTTTTTATCGACAACATCTTCCGTTTCACCCAGGCAGGTTCTGAAGTGTCGGCGCTGTTAGGCCGTATGCCGTCTGCCGTTGGTTACCAGCCTACCCTGGCTTCAGAAATGGGAATCATGCAGGAACGCATTACCTCAACTAAACGCGGTTCCATTACTTCAGTGCAGGCTGTGTATGTTCCTGCCGACGATTTAACGGACCCTGCACCTGCCACCACATTTGCTCACCTTGATGCCACTACTGTATTGAGCCGGAAAATTTCCGAATTGGGAATTTACCCTGCCGTGGATCCGCTTGATTCCACATCACGTATCCTTTCTCCTGATGTGGTTGGCGATGAACATTATGATACAGCACAGCGGGTTAAACGAATCCTTCAGCGGTACAAAGAACTCCAGGATATCATTGCCATCCTTGGAATGGATGAATTGTCTGACGAGGATAAACTCGTTGTTTCACGCGCACGTCGTGTTCAGCGTTTTCTTTCACAACCCTTCTTCGTTGCCACACAGTTTACCGGCATTCCTGGCGCTTTTGTGAATATTGAAGATACCATCAAAGGTTTCAACATGATCATGGACGGGGTTGTTGATGAATATCCCGAATCAGCTTTCAGCATGGTAGGAACCATTGAGGAGGCTATTGAGAAAGGGAAGAAAATGATGGCAGATAGTAAGTAATACCTATAAATATCGAATATCGAATATCGAATATCGAATATTGAACTTTGAATATTGAACTTTGAATATTGAATTGTGAAAGTTGAAATTATAACACCTGACTCAACAATATTTACCGGCGACAATGTCGGTTTGATACAGTTGCCTGGCATCGACGGGTCATTTGAAGTGCTGAACAACCACGCTCCGCTGATTTCCGTGCTTCAGAAAGGGAGGATCAAAGTGATCAATTCCGGAGAAAAAGAAGAACAGTTCTTCGAGATCAAGGGTGGTGTTATTGAAGTAGCCAGCAATAAAGTTCTTGTATTGGCCGAATAGTTATAAGTTGTACCTGCCCATGAATTTCAGGAAATACGTCATTCTATTCCTGCCTTTGCTGCTTTATTCTGCCAGCTGTTCAAAGAATGAACCTGTTCCGGTCAGCGATTTCGTTTATTCCGGGAACAACAATTTCAAAGCGCCCTGTACGGTTCAATTTACAAATCTGTCAACTCAGGCATTTTCCTACGGCTGGTGGTTTGGGAGTGATTCCTCTGCAACAACCCTTGATGCTCCCGGCTCTGAGTTAACCAATCCCATGCATGTATATACAAAACCAGGATCGTTTTCCGTGATCCTTCGTTCCTATACAGAAAGCCGGAAAGAATGGTCTTCCATCATTAAAACCATCATTATTAAAGATTCCATCTGATCAAAGGTACTGCCCTTCACAGATCAAGAGAAATTCCCGAGGATAAGATTACTCAAGTTTCGGGGTTGAATATTCATTCTGAAAGCTCTGAAAGAGCTTAATCTGAATAACCGTGGGTCAATGCCCACGGCTGTGAGAACGTTTAGGCCAACAGCCCTGAAAGGGCTGAATCATAGAGCATCCGTCAGATTATTCAACCCTTTCAGGGCTGATTTATTTGGCATTCGCTTTCCGTGGGTTTCACCCACGGTTATTGGTATTGAGCCACTTCGTGGCAGGGCACGCATCTTTAAATAATCCCATAGAAATTCCTCTTGATCCATTCTGGTAATTCACCTGGTTGCAGACCTACACTATTTTGAAGTAAAAAGGCTGCACCCGTGAAGGAGCAGCCTTTGTTTTGTAGGGGTTCAACGCTGTTAATAGAATCTTAAGCGGTTATCTGTAATCTTTGCTGTTTTCTGCAGGGCAGTGTACATATTGCCGGTTACCCGCTGATTGAAATTCTGCATTTGCTGCATCTTCTCATAAGAGAAATCATCTTTCCCCGGAGCTTCAACCACATCATTGATCAACACAATATAGGCGCCATAATTACCCGTAAGCGGACCAACCAGTTCTCCTTTTTTAGACAAGAACAATTTGCCAACGATTTCACTTTCCCGCCCGATATTTGATCGGTTAAACCCGGTGAAAGTAACCATGGAGGTGTCGAGTTTTGCATTCAGCTTGTAGGCCAATGCCGTAATATCTTTCGTGGTGGCCATTTCTTTTGTTATCTTTTCGGCCATGATGTCGATCTTTTTCATGTTTTTTACCGACGGTTCAATCCTGGCTTTAATGTTTTCAAGTTTTTGCTGTCCTTTTTCAGATATATTTTTCAAAACGGCGATGCCGTATTTTCCGGATAAATCGAAAACCGGACTTACCTCTCCCAGTTTTGTGTTTTCAGCAAATGCCCAACGCACCATTTCGCGGGCAGCAGGGAGTCCCATTACGTAACTGTCCATTTCTTTGATGTTTGGAGCAGAACGTTTTTGAAGTCCTTTTGATACAGCCGCCTTTTCAAATGCTTCCGCCGTCTTGTTTTGTCCTGCAAAAGCGCTGGCCTTCATATAGGTATCCTGAAAAGTTTGGTTGCTTGGAACGATGGCACGTGATAAAACAGCGGCTTTCACCTTTGTTACCGGGGCCGATTTTTCTGCCAGCATAAAAAGCGAATAACCAATCCGGGTTTCCACCACCTTCATTTCGTTGGGTTTGAGATCAAGACCTGCCTTAAAGAAAGGATCAAAATTGGGGTTTCCATCTTTAAACCATTTCAGATCTCCGCCATCATCTTTAACAGTGGGGTAATCAGAATATTTTTTAGCTACCTCTGCAAATATCTGCGGATTTTTTTTGAGTGCATTCATCAGACTGTCAATTTTCGCCTTTGCTTCTGCCTTGGTCCGCGTGATTTTGTCATTTCCTGTTCCGGCAAAAGCAAGTAAAATCTGAGAGCCTTTCATGGAATCGGGGCGTGCCTGTAATTCAATTAACTTCGCCATATACCACGAATTGTTGAATTCAAAAGGTGGAAAAACCGCACCGGGTTTGGAAGCAAACAACAGCGTGTCAAGTTGGGCGGGAAAGGTGCCTTTTTTAACAAACATGGTATCGGCTTTCACATCCGAATTGGCATTGGTGAAGGTCATCACATCAATGGCTGATTGGAATTCTTTATAAAGCTGGGCAACATCTTCTGATGTTCTTTTGCGGTCAATATCCGAAGGCTTTACTTCAAAAAGAACATAGTCAAGGTCGCGGGATGCGTCCTCTATGAAAAAATAGGTCTTATTTTTATCGTAAAACTTCTGAAAATCCGCATCGGTTAATTTGACGGAGCTGTCGGAAATCGAAGTCATTTCAGGCGCAACAGCAAGAACTTTGAGGGTTTTTGACTGGTTGATAAAATCTTTCTTTAAAAACGCCTTGGGTACATAATATCCTTTGGTAAGCAGGTTGTTGAATTTCGTTTCCTGCCGGTCATCCTTGATAGCCTTTTCAAACTGAAGCCATTGGTTTCTGGCTTTTGGTTCCATCTTGTCAAGGTTTTTAAGGTAGTTCAGCACCACTGAAGGGTTATACTGACCGGTTGCCGGATCTTTGAAATATTGCAGAATAAAGCGATGGGGTTGTCTTCCCTGAACCTGGTCAAAAAGTTCTTCGGGGCTGACAGTGAGTCCCAACTCTTCATATTCGTTTCCCATCAGGATCTCTTTCACTGTAGAAGTCCAGGTACTCTGACGAACCTGATATGTTTCCTGATCAGTAATTTTATCATTGCCCGAGTTCTCTTTCTGGGTTTCAAGATTTTTTTCAACTTTGCCGTTGAATTCCGTGTAAGGAATACTTTCACCGTTCACTGTGCCGATGTCATTGGTTCCCTTGTTTGCTTTTTTGCTAAAGTCTCCGATCACAAAGGCAGCAATTGCGACACCCACAATGACGACTACGAGCCCCGAGTGTTTTCTGATTTTTCCAATAATGGCCATGCTACTATATAATTTAATTTAAAACAGTGTGCAAAAGTATAGATAATTCACGAAACAACAAAGGATTGAAGCCTATAATAGTTACATTTTAGGCGTTTTACAGCTCTGCGAAGTCACATAGTCACAAAGTCACGGTGTTACAACGCTCAAATGGAGTCTTTCTTTACGTTCATTTCCCCGGTTGGCCCCTTGATTGAATATTGGGTAAAGGATTCATTTGATTCCATGCTGGCGCCATAAAGAACCTGGTCGGGACGGGTAATTTTCACCTTTACATCCGACCAAATCCGATGCTTGTTCTCATCCCAGATGAGATGTTCGGTATTGATTTGTTCGTTTTTCTTTTCATTGCGTACAATCACATTGCCCCATGCCTCCATGGTGCGGGAATATTCTCTGCGTAAACCCCGGGTTCCGGTGATGGTTGAAGAAATTTGCTGAACCGAATCGAACATATATACTTTAAATCCCTTGGGGAATTCAAGGAAGGGGCTTGAACCGGCATAACGGTTCATCAGCGGACTGATAAGTTTTGCCTGTACTTTTCCGGAGTCACTGAACAGTACTTCAATGTTATGAGCCGACATCACCGGGTCATTCTGTTTGATTTTCAGGGTATCGTTTGGTTGCGGGGCTTTACTGCACGAAACCAGGAAAAACAAAACCGGAAGCAGGATGCAGGCGGGAATAAAAAGTAAAATGCGCGGGTTCAATGTTAGAAATACTTACGTTTGACAAACCATCTTTCATAAATGGAAAATCCAACCACAATTTTAAAGTAGCTTTCACGGATAAGTTGATCGGAAGTCGTACCTCTTACACCGTATTGGGCCCCGAGATTCAGCATTGTTTTCATTCCCCGCAGAGGAAGTCCTAACCCGAAAGTGATGGCATATTCATTCAGGTCCTGTCCGCGCAGATGCAGATAGGTTTTCCCATAAGTAAAACCGAGCCGGTAATGAATACGGGCCAGGTAGTTGTTGTAGTTGTCAATATTCGGGGTAATTTCACCGCCCACATTGACCTGCCAGCTGTTTACCAGCGAATCGGTCAGATCGAAGGCCCTGAATTTTTCCCAGTTTTGCCATTTGTAATCAACCCCAAAAATCCATTTATCGGTTTTATCAAAGGAAAATCCGCCTCCGATGCTCATGGGGATAACGATTCTCCCTTTGTATCCTTCGGTATTGACGAGTGTATCACGTGGAGACTCAACGCCTGATGAATTTATTTGAAAGGTAGCTGCAAAAATGTCGGTTTTTGATGCCATACTCAACGACGGAGAAAATACGGCGCCCAGGTTAAGGAAAAGGTCGTTTTTAAGTTTTGCCCTGTATTGGGCTCCAAAGCTGTAATAAAGATCACTCATCGTAACATAATACACCTCCTTGAAATTCATGGAATAGGATGAATCGGGGAAAAGCACTCTTGCTTCGCGGTCCATACTTCCAAAAAGGTAGGAGATATTGGCCCCGATAGAGAAACTTTTACCAATCCGGAATGCATTCCCCCAGTACAACCTGCTAATTCCACCGGAGCCTGTGTAGAGCCTGACCACCGTTCCTGAATTTGGATACTCTTCATAATTGGCGACACTGTAACCCACATCGCTGAATGGAACCAGGCCTATGCTGGTTTTCCACCATCTGTTGACAGGCATACCAAAGAGCAAAGATCCCAGCGAAGCATAATTTCGGCTAACATTCTGATAGTCTGACTTAAGCGATACAAATTCCCCACTTAAACCACCCTCAAAAACAAATGAAAGAGAGTCAAACGCGGTATAGGAGGCAGGGTTGGTATAATTTACATGGGATGGGCTCCGCACGCCGATTCCGAGTTTTCCCATCGACATATTCCATGCATTGTTGTTACCCGACAGATCGCCAATGCCAAAACGGGAATAGGGTGACACAATCTGTATCTGGGAAAACAATGTCAGATTCAAACAAAACAGAAAGAGGATGATCGGGAATCGCAGGCTATTTGGTTTTATTGACATTAAACGAGAGAATTTGTTGTAAACCGTGTATGACGATATTTGGGAGTGCAAAGATGCTAATTTTTAGCCATTTGACAAAATAATTTGAGTCTCCGCCACTTAAAATGATTTTCAAACCCGGGTAATTTTCCTGGTAACCCTGTGAAATGCCTTCAATTTCGGCAACAATTCCATTGATCACCCCTGATAAAATACTCATTTGGGTGTTTGACCCAACCAGTCCGGCAGGTTCCTGCCAGGATAATAACGGAAGCTTGTCGGTAAAAGTATGCAAGGCATTGAATCGCATTTGCATCCCCGGTGATATCGATCCGCCAAGATATTCGCCCCTGTCATTGACAAAATCAAAGGTGAGGGCTGTTCCGGCACAGATGACCAGCACATTTTCACCAGGAAATTTTGTTGCCCCTGCTACTGCCGCAGCGAGTCTGTCTTTGCCCAGAGAGCCCTGTGTTTTATAACGGTTGATGACTGGAATCGGAGTGTTTTCATCGAGGTTGAAGAATGGAAATTGCCGAGTGAGGTACGCTGGTATATCTTCCTGATGTTGAATGACGGATGACAATATACATGAGTGAATGCCGGGATGTTCATCAACGAAACGGGAAATGATCTCCATGGTCACTACAGGGTGATTCTCAACCAGCAACAAACTATCGCCTTCAAACAGGGCAAGTTTTTTATTGGTATTTCCAAAATCCAGTATCAGTTCCATATGCGCACCCTCAAAAGATTGATTGATTGAGAAAGGAATTTTTTCTGCAATTAACGAGTTTTTTTGATAATATTCTGGCAAATATAAATAATTGTATTAATTTTGCCGCCTCATTTGAGGATGGCGTCGTAGCTCAGCTGGTAGAGCAGAGGACTGAAAATCCTTGTGTCACTGGTTCAATTCCAGTCGATGCCACGGAACAAAAGCAGAAAAGCCTTGAACATCAATATGTTCAGGGCTTTTTGCTTTTAAAAAGTTGCAAAAAAGTTGCAGTGGTTCCTTAAAAAGCACCTCATTTTGTTGGTTTGACATGGAGTTTGATGACATATTTAACGGGGTGAATATGAGTGCGATAAGACATTTTTTATTAATATTTATTTTCGCAAATTTAAGGTAAACCACAGCATAAAAAAGGCCAGACCTCATGATATATTCATGAAATCTGACCTTCTTCTTTCCGTCAAGGATCACCTATTCAGTGTCACCTCTTCTTGTACCTATCTTTTCAAGGTCACTTCTCCAGATTCGTTTTTGTTTTCTCTTTCCAATCTCCAGACATGGTAATTCTCCTGAGTTTATCATATCATAAAGAAAGGGCTTTGACAATTTAACGATTTCACAGGCTTCGGCAACTGTAAGTAATACATCATTTTTCTTCTCATTACCGCCATTTTCAAATGCTTTTAAATGTGGCATTAAGGCTAAAAGATTTTTGAGTTGACCTTCTATGAAATCAAATGCATCATTTTTTGATGTTACTCGTTCTACTGAATCAAAGTTCCCTTGAATAATCAGTGGACTTGAGCCAGTCCTTTTGTTTTGGTCTTTTTTTTCCATTTTCACTTCTTTTTTTTATATCAATCACTTGATGATACATATAGTCGATAAAAATGTTAAAGTTTACGGGGTTTTACTCCCTGAACATTTTTATTCTGGAGAACAACCAATTTGTCTCTTTTGTATCATATGTTCTAAGATTCCTCATCAATATGGGAATTAGATGTTGTTAGAAGTATTACCTAAAGCCGAGTTCTTGTTTCTTTATATGGCGCAATTCCACAATCATCCATGAATTGAAGGACATCAGGCATTCTATAAGTTATCTTTCTGCCAACTTGGGTGAACTTAATCAATCGTTTATCCCTGTAATTCTGTAATGTTCTCATTGAAACATGCATCAGTTGGCATGTTTCATCCGTATTCAAGATTTTTGACTTCTCATAGTATTCGGACGCATCGAATTTTCTGAGTTTTTCTTCAATCCTGTCAAGTTTTGCATTGATTTGAATGAGTAGTTCTATTGGATTAATAAGGGTTTCCATATGATTGTAATTTATAACATGAAGGCAAATCTAAGGACGATCAGAACAAGTCTGAGCATCTTAGTATTTTATTGATAGTAGTAGTGTTTGAGTGCTATAAAATGGCAACCATGCCATTTCTAATGGAAGGAACCCAAATGCCTCAAGAAGGAGACTGCCTGTACATTTTACCGAAAAAGGGTGACAACATCCTTCACATACTTTTCTGATTCGAGTGAATCGAGAATGAATTTTGCGACTGCCTTCCTGCTGATACTGCCACCTGTCGGCTTACCAACAACAGCCGTGTATTCATCCGAGTCTTTGTCGTTGAGCATGACAGGTCGGACTATGGTCCAATCCAATCCAGACTGCCGCACAATCTGTTCCTGCCTGTCATGATCTTCATAAGCCTTCCAGATATTGCTGTAACGAATCAGCCACCGTACCACCAGAAACATGTGATTCCAGGAATCACCAACCCCTGAAGCACTCACGGTAATAATTCGCTTAACGTGGTTCTTTTCCATCGCTGGTATCAGAGCCTTAACCGAATCAGAAATCAAGGTTAATGGCGACACCACCTTGGCAAATGGATTATCCGAGGTCCTGTTAATATTCAAGGAAACAACAACGGCATCCATTCCTTGAAGTGCCCTGGTCAGCAACTGCTCATCTGTCGGCAAACCTTCGATGTAATTAACCTTTGGTAAGATTGCATCCTTCTTATTGCGAATAATTGCTGTGACCTGATGGTTCTGTCCCGTGGCAAGTTTGGCAAACAATTTGCCAGTTCTGCCAGTTGCTCCTAATACTAAGATTTTCATATTGATCAATTTATCGGTTTACACTTCATAAATGCTTTTGTCTCTTCTATTATCTCCCAGCACCCAGAATTCTTGACCTTCTCCTTCGCCAATGCTCTTGGCTGGTGTCCATCTTCAAGAATTAAAACGCCATCAGGCTTGGTGATCCTGCACAATTCTTTAAGGAAAGTGTTTGTATCCTTGACCATATGAAACATATCCAGGGCATACACCAAATCAGTCGTCCGAGTTGGAATGTTGACCGTTTTTCCATCAGTCAGGACAGGATGAACGTTCTTCAGGTTATACTTTTGTGCAATATTGGCGGCAGCCTCAATTGCAAGTTGGTGAATATCCACAGCATAAACAGTTCCTTTATCACCAACCAGTTCCGAGGCTTGTTTGAGATATCTGCCAGTGCCACAGCCCCAATCGACAACAGTTTGTCCCTTTTGGATGCCGAAAGTATCGAGTCTCCGATTCGGAGATTTCAATAAATCAGTGGCATTGAACATGAATGCCATCATTTTGAATGCCCAGTTCGGCATTCTGTCCATTTCGTTACCACAAAGTACTTTTTTCATTTTCTAACGGAAGTTGGGTTATCAAAGTTAATCATTGTCATAAATTACCGAGCACAAAATAAAAGCCACCCTTTCGGAGCGGCTTCAATGCGTAATACGAGTTGTGTTTTGAGTTTAAATCCCGTCTGAAAAATCAGCAACAGAGGGTGTAACAGGATCAAGAACACTGACGTTCGTAGTTTCACCATCTGAAGAAAAATCTGCTTCAATGGGAGTGACTGGTGCCAGTGTGATAATATCAATAGTCGTTTCTGAGATTGCGTCTGAAAAATCAGCCTCAATCGGAGAAACTGGTGCAAGTATGAAAGCAGTTGCAGTGGCATCGTTAACTTCCTCAAATGTTGCTTCGGCAGGTGTAGCGGGTGCTAATGTGGTGAATTTTGATGAGGTTATATTGTTAATCACGGCTGCTCCGTCATTACTGGCGAAAAGAACATTCATTGAGAGGGAGAAGATTGCTGCTAAGATTGTTGTAAACGGTAAATAACAATGCGAGATTTCGGCAATTAGGAATGCAAGAAATCG
>JBAXFM010000051.1:0-22859 GCA_037139855.1 Bacteroidota bacterium | reverse complement strand
TTAAGTACTTGTAAATGTATAAATATTTTTTATAACTTAGTGTCAAAATTACACTATGTTTTTAATTATCGCCCACATTCAAACCAAATTCAAATCAAATATTTTATAATTAATTGATTATCAGGATGAAAAAACAAAGCGGCCAGCGTCTTACCTCGATTGATGCTTTGAGAGGCTTCGACATGTTTTGGATATCGGGTGGCGATGCCTTCTTTATCGCATTGTTCACTGTTATCAACACGCCGTTTTTCCTTAAGCTGGCTGTACAATTTGATCATCCATTATGGACCGGATTTCGTTTTTATGATATCATATTTCCGTTGTTTCTGTTTATCATGGGGGTGGTCATGCCGTTATCTATCACGCGTCGCCTCGAACGGGGCGATTCACGCGCAAAATTATACAGGCATATCATTCAGCGAACGTTGCTCCTGATATTCCTTGGCCTTATATATAATGGACTGTTTAACTTTGATTTCATAGCACAAAGATATACCGGAGTATTGCAGCGGTTTGCTGTCACCTATTTTTTTGCCGGACTCATTGTGATGAATTTTAAACTCAGGGGGCAGTTGATCTGGGCGGCTGCTATTCTGTTAATATACTGGCTTATCCTGTTGTTGATCCCTTCCCCGGGATTTCATGCCTATGACCTTACTCCGCAGGGTAATCTGTGTGGCTACATCGACAGGAAGTTTTTACCGGGATCTTTTTGTTGTTACACTTACGGGGATAATGAAGGCATTCTCACCATGTTTCCTGCTATTACAAGTGTTTTGTTTGGTGTGCTTGCCGGACGATGGCTCCTGGGAGACACCAGCAATGCCATCAAGTGCAGGAACCTGATGGCGGCTGGCGTTTCCTTTATTGCTTTTAGCTTATTGTGGAGTTTGGTGTTCCCGATCAACAAATATCTGTGGACAGGATCATATGTATTGCTCACCAGCGGAATTGCCTTCCTGCTGATTTGTCTTTTTTTCTGGATCATTGATGTAAAAGGATATAAAAAATGGGCTTTCCCTTTTATTGTAATCGGGTTAAATCCGATCACAATTTATGTAGCCCAGGGCATTTTCGATTTCGGCATCATCGCCAACATTTTCATTCATGGTTTTATAGGTGCTTTTGGTGGTTTTCAAAACGTGGTTTACCAGCTAAGCATCATCGTGGTAAAATGGTTGTTTCTGTATTTTCTCTACCTTAAGCAAATTTTTCTGAAGGTTTAATGTTTTCTAAAATGTTGACAGATAGGCTTATAAGATTAATATTTGTCTCCGGATGAAAAATATTTAATTTTTTTGTAAAAGGCCTTGGAAAATCGATTTAAATCTTTATAACTTAGTGTCCAAATTACACTATGTGTTTTTTATTTCACAATAATTGAATTTTGAGTGGCAACTTTAATTCATTTTTATAATCTATAGTTTTGAATAACAATAGTATATGAAATCATTTATTGCTGTTTCCATTCTTGTCAAGGTAATAGATTTCTGATGGCATACCCTCAAAAAAAAGTCACAATCTACCAAAAAACCATTGAAACCGGAGATTATGGAAAATTTAAAGAGAGGTTTACGATCAGGATAAATAAATCTAATTAATACACATATTGTTATACAATCACGCTCAAAATTCTTATATTTGCCATAGATAACACAGTTATTAATCACTTAAATTCAAACAAAAATGAAAAACGTTTCAAAGTTCAGTTGGGTGTTCTATCTTATGCTGGTCATCCCACTAATTATGTCTTGCAAGAAAAAGACAACGGAACCCGATGTCATTGCAAGTTTTACCTATGTGGTAGACGCAACGGATTATAAAAAAGTTGCATTTACCAATGCTTCACAAAATTATTCATCGCTTTCATGGAATTTCGGCGACAATACCGCATTGTCTTCGGTAGCAAATCCGGTTCATACCTATGCTGCTGCTGGTACATACACGGTTATGTTAACTGCAACTTCACCGAGTGGCGTACAGGACGCTTATTTTGTAACACTTAACATCAGCGACCCCAATGTGATGCTGACCATGCTGGTCGGAGATGTCTCAAAAACCTGGAAACTGCTCCGCAGCACCATAACTGGTCGTTACCCACTCGAAGTAGGACCAATCGACCACAGTTCAATATGGTGGGCAGTAGGCCTTAATAATGATGAACTCGCAATTCGTCATTGCATGTTGAATGATGAATGGACTTTTGGCCGTGACGGTTCCCTGGTATTTGATGCCAAGGGAGATTATTGGCGTGAAGGTGGCATTTTTGATCCGGGTAACGCTTGTGGAAACACTGCCGATCCAATGCTTGGTGTTGGACCTGGTTTTACCACAGATTGTTCAACATGGGGCAACGGAAATCACACGTTTGTTTTAACAGCCGGTGCTACCCCAACCCTGAAAGCTGTTGGTAAAGGCGCTTTTGTTGGTTTCTTCAAATTAGGCAACGATGCAGAAACAACCACAACGGGCCCGGTGGATTTTGTTACTTACAATATTGTTAAGCTTACCGACGGTGTGGTTGACACACTGGTAATTGAAGGCAATTATCATTCTTCCGATCCTACTTTCACTGGCGGATACTGGCGTTTCGTGCTGATGCACTACGACAACCCGGCCGACGAACCACCCATCCCCGGAAATAAACCAAACGCTTCCTTTACATCTGCTATTTCAGGGTTGGCAGTTACCTTTACCAACACCACTACCGAAGGCACAACGTATGCCTGGGATTTTGGTGACGGACAAACTTCAACCGTTATGAGCCCGGTTCATACTTATGCAACCCAGGGAATTTATAATGTTTCGATGACTGCCACAAACAGCAATGGAACCAGTACAGCCACCGCCATCATTTTCCTCGGCGCTGATCTTTCAACATTTACTGCCGCTAAACTCGCAGGCGCTGCATGGAGAATCCGTGTGGAAGATAAATCAGTTTTCGTAGGCCCCGGCCTTGGAAAAAGCGACTGGTGGTCGTTACCCAAGAACTTCATGACCGGAGGTACCGGTGTTGATGACTGGACCTGTATGCCGGATGATCAGTTTATCTTTGGCGCTACCGGCGGTTTTGAGTATAAAACCATGGGCAGTGCCCGCAACGATGGCTACATGGGAACTCCCAATGGCTGTTTCAGTGATGCACAGATAGCAGGAAGCGCACTCGGATCAGGTTTAGGCAGTTGCGCAACCCACACCTACACCCTCACCACCGGAGCCACCCCGATGATCAAATTAACCAATGGTCCTGGTTTTGTAGCATTCCTCGGATTCTACAAAGGATACAATGGCGTGGACAGTGGAGTTAAAGGCGGTGAAAACAACGGCACCGACCCTTGCAATTTTGGCTCAGCTACCAATACTTATCAGGTGATGGGTTATGCCAACACCGGAACCAAAGAGTATTTATTTGTATCTGTTGATATCACCCCAGACCATTCTGGCGGATCAGCATGGTCGATGATTCTGGAACGCTAATATTATCAGTCATCACATTACTTGACTAAAAACAGGAGCGAGCCGGATATTGCCTCGCTCCTGTTTTTTTTATAACAAAAAATTCAACAGCTATGAAATCGCTGATATTGTTCGTCTTAATCTTCCTGGCCCAACATAGTTTTGCGCAGCAGGAAACGCTCGTTTGGAGCGATGAATTTAACGGTACCGGCACACCGGATACTGCAAACTGGATGTACGACCTGGGTGCAGGCGGATGGGGAAATGCCGAAATCCAGACTTATACGAACCTCTATCAGAATGCCCGTCAGGAAGGCGGGTTGTTGATCATCGAAGCCCTGAAACAGGGAAATACCTGGACATCGGCCAGACTCCTGACCAACAACAAACACGAGTTTAAATACGGACGAATTGTTTTTCGTGCCAAACTCCCGTTGGGAGTTGGTACATGGCCGGCATTGTGGATGCTCGGTGAAAATATTTACACCAGAGGCTGGCCGGCCTGTGGTGAGATTGATGTAATGGAACATGTCGGGAAAAACCCGGGGATCGTTCACAGTACCGTACATTCACCTTCAAGTTACGGCGCCTCAGTTAATACGGCCCAAAAGGAGGTACCAACCTGCCAAACGGAGTTTCATACCTACATGTTAACCTGGACGTATGAGAAGCTTGAATTCAGGATCGACAGTGTACTATTTTACACCTACAAACCAGCCGTAAGAAATACTTCAACCTGGCCATTCGACAAACCCTGCTTCCTGATTATGAATATTGCCATGGGTGGACACTGGGGCAGCGACCCGCGGTATTAAACCGGTGGCATCAAGAATGGTATTGATCCCTCCCTGAGTTCGGCACGAATGGAGATTGATTATGTAAGGGTCTACCAATATCCCAATGCGGTGGATGATGCCAAAGGGTATAACAATCAGGATTTTGAACAGCCTTTTTTTTCGCCAAACCCAACGAATGGAAAAATTCTTATCAAGTTACCGGCAGGAAATCCTGTTAGGGGTGATATTTATAATTTAATGGGGGCCAATGTATATCAGTTTCAATCACATAATAATGCGATGGATCTTGATCTTTCTTCCTTTCCCAAAGGGCTCTACTTATTGTCTGTTACTTATGCCGGGGTTTCTAAAACTCAGAAATTAGTCCTTAATTAATTCACCAAAACTTCAAGTCATGGTTAAAAACTTCATACTTTTTTTCTTTACCATTGTGTCATGCAGCTTGTTTGCTCAAACACGGGTCGTTACCGGTAAAGTTACTGACGCAGATGGGTTAACCATACCTGGCGTTACCATCCAATTGTCGGGAACGACCAAAGGTACCACCACCGATGCAAATGGAACCTATCAGATCACCGCGGATAAAGGTGTCCTGAAATTCAGCTATGTCGGGTATATCACACAAGATATCAAGCTGGAAAATCAAACGGTAATCAATGTGGTTTTGCAGGAAAGCGTCAGCACATTGAATGAGATCGTTGTGATTGGCTATGGTACCCAGATGAAGAAAGACATTACCACTGCTGTCTCCATGGTGGACCAGAAAGATATTGAAGACCGGCCAATCGTTTCGGCTGCCCAGGCATTGCAGGGCAAGGCAGCCGGCGTTCAGGTTACCCAGCCTTCCGGGAAACCAGGCTCTGACCTTTCCGTTCATGTTCGTGGTACTACCTCCCTGGTGGCAGGCAACGAACCTCTTTATGTGGTAGACGGAGTTCCCACCACCGATATCCGCGGACTGAACCCATCAGATATCGCCTCCATGACCGTATTAAAAGATGCATCTTCGGCGGCCATCTACGGAGCCAGGGCAGCCAATGGCGTGGTGACCATTACCACCTTCCGCGGGAAAGAAAATACCCCGACCATCAAGTTCAATAGTTATTTCGGCATGTCATGGCTCCGTAAGCCGATCGAAGTATTGAATACCAAGCAGTACCGTGTGCTTATGGAGGAAATGCAGCCAGGTTCGCTCGATCCCACCTGGACCGGCTATACCGACTGGAGCGCAGAAACTTTTGGTACCGGCTACAACCAGTCCTATCAGCTCTCTGCCTCCGGAGGAGGAGAGAAAACACAATATTTTGCCTCCATCGGTGTATTAAGTGATCAGGGAATTGTTAAACCGGCAAAGTTCGACCGTTACTCGTTCAGGCTCAACCTGGATAATGAGCTGAGATCGTGGCTGAAAACCGGGACCAGCCTCAATCTGATCTATTCAAAAACCAAAGACACTCCCGACAATGCCAGCTCAGGCCGTGGGGGTGTGATTATGAGCGCCCTCAATACACCCCCTTTTCTACATATATACAAAGCTGACGGCAGCGGGCAATTCGATCCAAACCCCTTCCAGCCTTCCTGGGAAAACCCGGTGGCCTACATGGAAGGACCCGATCAGAAAGCGGTGGATTTCCGCTTCTTTGGAAGTTTGAACGCCACAGCCACCATCATCAAAGGACTTGACTTTAAAACCAACTTCGGATTGGATTATGCAACTCATCAGTGGGATTATTATCTTGACCCATTCCGCACCAGTTATGGCCGCAGTCAGAATGGGGTAGGACAATCAGATAAATACAACAACCTCACCTGGTTGTGGGAAAACACATTGAATTATAATAAAACCTGGGGCAAACATAAAATTTCCGCACTGGCTGGAGCGAGTATTCAGAAATATTACCACAATGAGTCCTACATTCAGGGACACGATTTTCCTTCTGATGTTACTGTCACCACCCTGAATGCCGCCAATACAGTGACAGCATCGACCGATATCCAGGAATGGTCGCTGGCCTCCTTTTTTGGCAGGGCTACCTATGAATATAACAGCAAATATTACCTGACTGTCAGCATTCGCGAGGACGGTTCCTCCAAGCTGGCGAATCCATGGGGCACCATGCCTTCTTTCTCGGCTGGCTGGAGAATTTCCGGCGAACCTTTCTGGAAGAAAATTACGGTTATCAACGACCTTAAAATCCGGGGTGGCTGGGGTGTAAATGGTAACCAGGAGGGAATTCCGAATTATGTCCAGTTCGGACTCTTTTCCTATTACCCGCGTGCCGCAACAAATCCACTTTCCGGTCCTGGCGTATTCCAGTCAACCATCGGGAACCCCGATCTGAAATGGGAAACCACCAACCAAACCAATATCGGAATTGATCTTTCAATGTTCAATTCAAGAATTACCTTAAATGTGGATGCATATTACAAACTCACGCATGATGTCATCCTGCCGGTTCAACTTCCTTCATCATCAGGGTTTACCAATATCCTGACGAACGCAGGAAAAATTGAAAACCGGGGAATTGAATTCAACCTGAATACGGTAAATATTGCGAAAAAATTAAGATGGGATACTGATTTCAATATGTCGTTTAACCGGAACAAAGTGCTGGAATTAATCTTCCCCGGACCGTATATGTTTGGGCATATTTACAGCAACAATCAGGATGTGTCCATCGTAAATGTTGGTATGCCGCTTGGCACCTTTTATGGCTATATTTCCCAGGGAGTTGATCCGGCAACAGGGATGATCAAATATGCCGACCTCAATAACAACGGCATTCTTGACGGGGGCGACCGTACCGTCATCGGCCATGGCCAACCGAAATATACTTTTGGAATCACCAACACCTTCAGTTATTGGAGGTTTGACCTGTCGGTGTTCTTCCAGGGCAGTTATGGCAACGATATTTTTAACGCCACCCGCATTGATCTCGAGGGAATGTTCGATTCAAAAAACCAGTCGGTCACCGTGCTTAACCGCTGGACGCCAACCAACACCCAGACTGAGGTACCAAAAGTGGTCGGTAAAGGGAACACGATCAATGTATACAACTCCACCCGTTTTATTGAAGATGGTTCCTATCTGCGGTTAAAGTCCGTTACCCTGTCATACAAGATCATCGAAAACACCAAAAAACTAAAGGGTGTTCCAAAGCTATCCGTTTTTGTTACAGGACAGAACCTTCTCACTTTCACCAAATACAAAGGTTTCGATCCCGAAGTAAATGCGTATGGAAGCAGCGCCACGGAAGTGGGAATTGACTATGGAACCTATCCGCAGGCTTTGACACTGATTGCCGGTATTAATCTTGAATTTTAATTTTTGATCCTATGAAAAAGATATTCATCATTTCCATTTTCACCCTGGCTTTTTTCTCTTTTCATTCGTGTTCGAAATTCCTTGACCTGAAACCGGTTTCGAATGGAATTGCCATTAGCAACAGCAGCTCCGATTCTGTTTTATACAAGTCTGCTGAACAGGTAGAGGCTGCCTTGGGAGGCGCATACAGCGACTTCAAGAACGAATATTATGAACTCGATTATTTTGTGAACGGAGATGCCCAGTCCGACGATGCGTATGCAGGAGCTGACAATCCGGCTAACTTTCAGATTGATGATTTCAAAATTGATGCAACCAATTCGAACGTAAGCCGTGACTGGGGTTACCTTTATGCAACCATAGGTAAAGTAAACTCCCTTATAAACAATACCAACGCTTGTCCCGACCCGGCATTGTCAATTGAGCGTAAAACACAGATTATTGCCGAAGCTTCTTTTATCAGGGCTTATATGTATTTTCAACTGGTACAGCTTTGGGGCGATGTACCCTTGCAATTAAAAGAGGTGAAGACGATCAGCGCTAGCAATTTGGCTGAAATTTATCCGCTTTTATATCCGCCCCGGACTGCCAAGGCCCAGGTATTTAAGCAAATTATTGCTGATCTTGAAACTGCGCTTGCCAATGTTCCGGCCATGGCGATTAACAAGGGCTATGTGACCAAAGGCGCAGTGAATTCAATGCTTGCCTATGTGTATGCCACGCAGGAACCCCACGATTGGGCAAAAGTGTCACAATATTGTGATGCCGTTATTTCCGGAGGATTTTTCCTCATGCCGAACTACAATGACCTGTGGGATAATCAGCATAAGAATTGTCTCGAATCGATTTTTGAAATCAATTATACCGGTGGTGCAACTGATGGCAACTGGGGTTCTAAAATGTTCAGGGGGTTGGATTGGAAAAAGTTCAATATTCCTTCGAACGACCTGGTCAAAGCTTTTGATGACGAAAAGGATACGGTGAGAAAGAATGCTTCCATTATTTTTCTCGATGTTACCGGTAAATGGGCAGATGCCAACTGGCCTCAGAACCATTATCCCTTCGTCAACAAATACCGGAATTTTAACGAAGGAAGTGATCAGAATTATATTTTCATTCGTCTGGCCGACATACTGCTGTTGAAAGCCGAAGCCTTGAACGAACAGGGTGATTTCTCAGGCGCTGCAATATTGGTAAACCAGGTCAGGCACCGGGCGCTCTTGCAGGACACACCCGCATCGAATCAGGATGCCATGCGGCTCGCCATAGAAAAGGAGCGGAGGCTGGAACTTGCATTTGAGACTCACCGTTGGTTTGATCTCAAACGTACAGGCAGGGCAATTGAGGTGATGAACAATGCCATCGGTCCCGATGGAAATAAAATTGGCTATAACCTTACCCCGAACAGGCTTGTCTGGCCAATTCCACAGGCGGAGTTGGATAAAAACAAACAATTGGTGCAAAACGCCGGGTATTAATAGCAACCAGCTTTACAATGTCTAATAAACATTATCAGAAATATTTCAGCTCCCTTGGCCATTCCCTGACCCTGGCCATCTGCCTTTTTCTGATGAGCTGTAAAGCAAATGAAGGTTCAGTCTCACCTGATCCGCCTCCACCTGATAATGGAGGAAAGGTTCAGGTTTGGCTGACCAAAGGCGATAAATCCAAACTGTTAAACAGGGAAGCAGATTTACCTGTGCAGACCCAGGGTTCAACAGCCTGGCCGGTGATGAATGTTGATACCTCTGTGCAATATCAGACCATTGAGGGATTCGGCGCCGCATTAACCGGGTCATCTGCCTACTTGCTACATCATAAAATGAGTGAAGGCGCAAGGCAAACCTTGCTCAGAAAGTTATTTGACACAGTGAATGGCGCTGGTATATCCTACCTGCGTTTGACTATCGGAGCCTCCGATTTTTCACTTTCCGATTATACCTATAACGACCTGCCTGCAGGTCAGAATGATTTTAACCTGCAGCATTTCTCCCTTGCCAGGGATACCGAAGATGTGGTTCCGATGCTGAAAGAGATCATTGGGATTACCCCATCGGTCAAATTAATGGGGTCGCCATGGAGCCCGCCTGCCTGGATGAAAACCAATGGCAGCCTGAAAGGGGGGAAACTTAAAACAGACTGCTATCCGGTGTATGCTGATTATTTTGTTAGGTATATCCAGGAAATGAAAAACAGGGGCATCACCATCGCGGCAATTACGCCGCAGAATGAACCACTTTTTTTTACAGCAAATTATCCCTGCATGGAGATGCAGCCAACCGAACAGGCAAGTTTAATCAAGAATCATCTTGGACCAAAGTTTCAATCTGCAGGGATCAGCGCTAAAATTATTATCTACGATCACAACTGGGACAATACCAATTTTGCTATTTCCATTCTTGGTGATCAGGATGCGAAAAATTATATTGCTGGTACTGCTTTTCATGCTTATGCAGGAGATGTTTCTGCCATGAGTATCGTTCACAATGCATTTCCTGACAAAGGCCTCTATTTTACTGAAATTTCAGGAGGAGCCTGGGCTACTGATTTTAGCTCCAATCTGATGTGGAATATGAGGAACATCTTTATCGGTACAACACAGAACTGGTCGAAATGCGTGTTACTGTGGAACATTGCCCTGGATCAGGGGTACGGACCCACCAACAACGGGTGCAACAATTGCCGGGGGGTGGTAACGATTAATTCTGCCAGCGGACAGACCACCTTTAATGAGGAGTATTATTCCATTGCCCACTTTTCGAAATTTGTCAGACCAGGAGCCTCAAGAATTGCCTTATCTATACCCCAGGGGCTTACCAATCTTGGTGCAGTCGCTTTTTTGAATCCTGATGGGTCGAAGGCGATGATCGTGTGCAATTATGGCTCTTCTTTAACAACCTTTAGTGTTAAACAAGGCGAAAGGAATTTTTCATATTCCATTCCTGCGCAATCAATCGTTTCTTTTGTATGGTAATGATAAATGGCGCTCATTTACGAATGATATTATTTTACACCACATTAATTCACATCAATTACTAACCATAATCTATCTAAAATCAAAACCATGAAAAAAAAGTACCCTGATTTTCCAAAATCCAGTGCATTCAGAAGGAGACTGATGCTTGTAACCGGTATTCTTTGGCTTGGCGTCGCATCGCTGTTTGCGCAGACTACCTATCAATATACAGGCACGGTGTCAGATAAAACAGGTGAAACATTGCCTGGGGTTAGTGTAGTCGTTAAAGGTACCACAAACGGCGCCGCTACCGATATACAGGGAGCCTTCAAGTTAACCTCCACCAGATCGACTGAAATCCTGGTGTTTTCCTTTGTCGGATATGTTACACAGGAAATTGAGGCTCCGGCAGGAATTCCATTAAAAGTGGTGCTGGCCAGCAGCACGGTAGGACTTTCCGAATTGGTTGTAATTGGTTACGGCACGCAAAAGAAAAGCGTTGTAACCGGCGCCATTTCAAAAGTAAAAAGCGCCGATCTCGAATATATGCCCATTGTACGTATTGAGCAGGCATTGCAGGGGAGAACAACCGGAGTTAGCGTAGCTTCCAGCTCAGGTCAGCCTGGCGCTTCTTCTACGGTAAGGGTTCGTGGTACCACCACAATCAACAACAGTAATCCCCTCTATGTGGTTGACGGAGTTCCCCTTGACAATGGAGGCATTGACTATCTGAATTCAAATGACATTGAATCCATCGAAGTATTGAAGGATGCAGCCTCGGCAGCTATTTACGGTACACGTGCTGCCAGTGGCGTAATCATCGTAACCACTAAAAAGGGTAAATCAGGCAGTTTGCAGGTTGGTACCGGAAGTATGCAGGTGAGTTTTAATGCTTATTATGGCACCCAGTCACCAGCAAAGAAATTAGACCTTTTAAATGCAACAGATTATGCTACGTTAAGAAATGAAGCTTCAGTCAACGGAGGCGGCCCGGTGGTATTTGCCAATCCTTCATCTTATGGAACCGGTACCGACTGGCAAAGTACCATCTTTAACAACTCAGCGAAAATCCAGAATTATGAGTTGAGCATCAGTGGCGGGAATGATAAATCGACCTATTTTACCTCCATGGGATATTTCTCTCAGGAAGGGGTTGTTGCCACCGACATTTCCAATTATAAACGACTTAATCTGCGCTTTAACTCGGCGCATAAGGTTAAAGACTGGCTGCGGTTTGGCAATAACATCGGATACACGCACATTAAAAGCCAGGGTTCACTCAATACCAACAGCGAGTACGGCGGACCGTTATCTTCGGCCATCAACCTTGATCCGATCACACAAACCATCATCACCGATCCTGCTGTTGCAAATGCCTCACCATACATTGATCACCCTGTTGTGCGCGATGCCAATGGAAATCCTTATGGGATTTCTCAATATGTTGGTCAGGAAATGACGAACCCACTTGCCTATATTAAAACCCACCTGGGAAATTATGGATGGTCCGATAACCTGATTGGCAACATTTATGCAGAGGTTGAACCCATCAAAGGATTGAAAGTGAAGTCAGATATTGGCGCCAAACTGGCTTTTTACGGGGATGAGAGTTTTGCCCCGGTCTGTTATCTGAATGCATCAACCTCTACCTCCAATAACTCTTTCTACCGTGCAAACAACCGGGGATTTATCTGGAACTGGGAAAACACTGCTTCCTACACACGTAGTTTTGGAAAGCATAATGGAACGGTTCTTATCGGAACAAGCGCTTATGTTGAAAACTACGTCGGCGTAAATGCTACCTATAAAAATCTTCCGGTGAATACCTTTGCCGAAGCTTCGATGAATTACAATGTGGTTGCGGCCGACAGAATCGGTGGAGGCTGGGAAACACCTGATCACAGGGTAAGTTCACTCTTTGCCCGTTTGATATACAACTACAACGAAAAGTATTTGTTTACCGGTATTATTCGCCGAGATGGTTCGTCCAGATTTGGAAGCAACAATAAATATGGTATTTTCCCGTCGGCATCGGTTGGCTGGGTAGCCTCACGCGAAGGCTTCTGGCCTGAGAATAAAGTGGTTACCTTTGTCAAGCTCCGCGGTTCTTATGGGGTGAATGGAAACGATAACATTGGTGATTTTCAGTATGTTTCAACCGTTGGCGGAGGCCGTAATTATACTTTTGGAAATGATGGTTATGTAATTGGTTACAGTCCAAATGCGCCGGCAAATCCTGATTTGAAATGGGAGCAAACCAGCCAGCTGGATTTGGGTTTCGAAGCTACTTTTTTTCAGGATCTCACCCTGGTATTCGATTGGTTTAATAAAAAAACCAGCGGCATGTTGCAGCCGGTTATTTTGCCGGGTTATGTTGGAGCTGCCGGATCACCTACCGGAAACGTAGGTTCTATGACCAACAAGGGTGTTGAACTTGAATTGGGCTACCATAAAAAACTGGGTGACTTCGACCTTAAATTCAGTGGAAATGCATCTTACCTGAAAAATGAAATAACCGAGTTAGGAACAGTAGATTATATCACCGGTGCAACTTTCCAGTCAAGCAGTTACGAAATAAGCCGCCTGGCTGTAGGGCACCCCATTGGCGCTTTCTATGGTTTTGAAGTGCTGGATATTTTCCAGTCGATGTCGAAAGTTCAGGCGTATGTCGACAAAAATGGCAACATGATCCAACCCAATGCGAAACCAGGCGATTTCCGTTTTGCCGATCTGAATGGGGATGGAAAAATTGATGCGAATGACCGTACCTTTATCGGAGATCCCACACCAACATGGTCGTATGGGTTCACCCTCAATGCCGCTTTTAAAGGATTTGATCTGCTGGTGTTCTGCCAGGGTGTGGCCGGAAATGATGTTTTCAATGGTCTGCGCCGTTTGGATATCCCAACTGCCAACTGGACATCAGATGCCCTGGGCCGCTGGACGGGACCCAATACGTCAACAGATTATCCCAGACTGGTTATTGGAGACCCAAATGGGAATTTCAGCAAACCATCTACCTTCTTTTTAACCAATGGTTCCTACTTCAGGTTTAAAACCATTCAGTTGGGGTATTCTATCCCAAAAAAGATCGTAAACAAGATCGGAATGCAACTGATTCGGGTTTATGTTACCACCAACAACCTGATTACCTTCACAAAATACAAGGGCTATGATCCTGAAATCGGTGGCAGCAGTTATGGCATCGACCGTGGCGTTTATCCGCAGGCCCGCTCATTTATGATTGGAATCACTGTAACTATTTAATCACCTTTAAAGATGAAGAAAATGAAAAAAATAAACATATACCTGAGTATCCTGGTTCTGGCAGTTTTATTTCTGAACTCCTGTTCTAAAACCTGGCTGGAAGTGGACCCCAAGGGAACCACCCTGGAAACAAACTATTATAAAAACGCAGACGAAGCCTATAAAGGATTGGTTGCATGCTACGATCCCCTTGGAATGGAGTGCGGGAAAACCTACTCAAATAAAATCGGACCACTCAATTCGGCTTCCGACGATTGTTATGCAGGAGGTGGCAGTTCCTCGGATGTTCCGGCCTGGCAGGTTTGGAATAACTATACCATCGACGCTGCAACGGGGATCCAGGGCGATTTCTGGAGCAGAAATTTCACCGGCGTTTACAGGGTAAACATCCTGCTTTCAAAACTTGGAGCAGTACCCATGGATGAAACGGTTAAAGCAAGGTATTTTGCAGAATGTAAATTTTTGCGTGCCTACTATTATTTCGACCTGGTACGTCTCTTTAAAAATGTACCCCTGTTTTTAAAACCTCTTGAAACAAGTGAGATTTTCAACGTAACCCAGGCTAGACCCGAAGAAGTTTGGTTGCAGATCGAAAAGGATCTGAATGAGGCAATTCCGGTACTTCCAGAGGGAGTTTCAATCGCAGAAAATGGCCGGGTGACTAAACTGGCTGCGATTGCCTTGCTTGGTAAGGTTATTTTATTTCAGAATAACGAAAGTCGCATGCAGGAAGCTGCCGACCTGTTTGAACAGGTGAACAGCTCCCCAAATTACCATCTGCTCGCTGATTTTGGTCAGATCTTTCGCCCCGATAATAAATTCAATGCCGAATCGATCTTCGAAATCGTTCATACTTACAAAGCGATGTCGGGTTGGGAATCCTGGCCTAATTTTGAAGGCAATGTGTATACCCAGATGTGCGGACCGCGTGCGTATGTTGGCCCAAACTATATGGCAGGCTGGGGATTTAATCCTATTACCCCTGAATTGGTCGCACTGATGAAAAATGACCCAAGATATAAATACACCATTGTGAATATCGACAGCCTGAAAACAGCCGGAGTTTGTACCTATGAAAAAGGGTATCAGAATACCGGTTATTTTGTTGCCAAGTTTGCACCTTTGAAAGAATTCAAGGATACGGTGGGTGGCGATCCTGTATTGAACTATCCCAACGATGTGATGGAAATCCGGTTGGCTGATACTTACCTGATGGAAGCAGAGGCCCTGGTTCGCGCTAATGGGAATATCGCAAAAGCGCAGGACTATCTCGACAGGGTTCGGGCCCGCGTTGGACTGCCTTCTGTTCCCGCAACCCTTGACAATATTTTCAAGGAACGCCGCCTTGAACTTGCCACAGAGGGTCATCGGTGGTTTGATCTCGTACGAACCGGACTGGCAGGCACTGCGTTGGCTTCAAAGGGATTTACTGTTGGTAAAAATGAAATATTGCCCATTCCGCTCACTGAACTTGCCAACACTAAACTGGTGCAGAATCCAGGGTATTAATTAGTTTAAAAGTATCATCGCACCCTGCTCCCCTCTCCTCCGGGAGAGGGGCTGGGGGTGAGGTGTTTCTACCTTGATCAGGTGAGGTTCTAAAAATGATTAAAAAACCATGATAAAAAATGTGAGGAGAACCCTGCTGATCCTGTGTTTGATCCTGTCGACCATGGCCTCCAATGCCCAGGGGTTGAAAAGGAGTGGTCAGAAAATAGTCGACCAGAGCGGCAATGAAGTGATATTAAGAGGGATGGGATTGGGAGGATGGATGCTTCAGGAACCCTACATGATGGAAATGAGTGGCTTTGCCAGCGCCCAGTGGCAGATAAAGTCGAAAATCCAGGATCTCATCGGGTCAGTCAATACTGAGGCTTTTTATGACGCCTGGCATGCAAATCATTGTACAAAAAAAGACATCGATTCATTGGCTTCATGGGGTTTCAACTCCGTGAGGTTGCCGATGCATTATAACCTTTTTACGCTTCCGATTGAAGAAGAACTTGTTCCGGGAACGCAAACCTGGCTTGAAAAAGGCTTTGCAATGACCGACAGCCTGGTAAAATGGTGTGCCGCCAATCATATGTATGTCATCCTTGACTTACATGCCGCCCCAGGTGGTCAGGGGAAAGATTATGCCATCTGTGATGGCAACCCGGCAAAGCAATCGTTGTGGGAAAATGAAGCCAACAAGCAAAAAACAATTGCGTTATGGAAAAAACTGGCAGAACGTTACGCGAATGAACCCTGGGTTGGGGGATATGATCTGATCAATGAGCCAAACTGGAGTTTTACCACAGGGGGCAATCAGAATGGTTGTTCTGAAACGTCCAATGCTCCCCTGCGACAGTTGCTGGTTGACATCACCAATGCCATCCGGCAGGTTGATGCAACGCATATGATCATCATTGAAGGCAATTGCTGGGGCAACAATTACAATGGAATGTTCCCGTTGTGGGATAACAACATGGCTTTGAGTTTTCATAAATATTGGTCGTACAATGATCAAAATTCGATCCAGGGTATTTTAAACCTCCGAAGTTTGTATAATGTGCCGGTTTGGCTGGGTGAATCCGGTGAAAACTCCAATGTTTGGTTTACAGAGGCCATTCAATTGGTGGAAAAGAATAAAGTAGGCTGGGCATGGTGGCCCCTGAAGAAAATCGGCTCAGTGGTTAACCCGATGACCATTAGCAAAACACCGCAATATCAAACCCTGCTCGATTACTGGAACAACGGTGGAACAACGCCAACGGCTGGCTTTGCAACCTATACGCTGATGCAAATGGCCACCAATACAAAACTTGAGAATTGCACCTATCGCAAGGACGTGATTGATGCCATGTTCCGGCAGGTTACAGATTCTACTACCAAACCATATACAAATCAACACATCCCTGGGGTTATTCATGCTTCCGATTACGACCTTGGAAGAAACGGCAAGGCTTATTTTGATACAGATATCGCAAACTACCAGGTAAGCAGTGGATCCTATACCGCCTGGAACAGTGGCTGGAGCTACCGGAACGATGCGGTTGATATAGAAACTACTTCCGACCCCATTCTCACCTCAAACGGGTTTGATGTGGGCTGGACCATAGATAATGAATGGCTTCAGTATACTGCAGATGTGGATTCAACAGCACTGTATAATGTGCAGGTCAGGTATGCCGGCCCTGCCGGATCAAAAATTAAACTGCAGGCCAATGATCTTGACATCACCGGAACCATGGCAGTTCCATCCTCGGGAGGATATCAAAACTGGAATAGTTTCACCTTTCCCGATGTGGTTTTGTATAAAGGCAACCAGAAAGTGAAGGTTTATTTCGAAAAGGGAGGGGTGAATCTCGGTTTTTTCGACTTCTCACTCAGTAAGAAGCTTACCGATGTTTTACTGAAACCGGTTTCAGCGGAAACATCGGGGAATGTGGCGCTCATCTATCTTACTTTCAACAAAATGCTTGAAGATTCCACGGTGAAGGCAGATGGATTTAGCTGTACACTGAACGGGAATGCGGTAAATATTACAAGCTTTTCAGTCAGCAGTAAAAATGATTTTCAGGTTATCCTTAGCCTTGACCAGCAAATCACAGATGGTGATACGATTAAACTGAACTATGCCGATGGCCATATGAAAGCCACGGATGGCACATTGCTTGAAAACTTCAGCAATTTTCCGGTTAAAAACAATCTGCCCCTTAACTTCCCGATCCCTGGGAAAATAGAAGCCGAAGACTTTAGCTTCAACCAGGGTTTAAAGCTGGAGACAACAACGGATGTTGGTGGGGGACAGGATGTGGGTTTTACGGATGTTGGCGATTACCTCGATTATCGCATCAGAGTCTTGAAATCAGCCAAATACAACATGGAAGTGCGCGTGGCAAGCCTCAACAGCGCCGGTATCATCCAGGTTCAGCAACTAAATGATCAGGGAATGGTTCTCAATTTCAGTACGATATACCTACCTGTTACTGGAGGGTGGCAAACATGGAAAAGCCTTACCGCCGAAATCACGCTGACCGAAGGAGTGAGTAAACTCAGGGTGAAAATTCTGAAAACCGAATTCAACATGAACTGGTTTAAATTCACCGAAAAAGGGGTTGGCGTCAATGAGATCAGTCGCAGTGAAATCAGCATTTATCCCAATCCTGTTCAGGAAGAATTGACGATTGAAAGTCCGGTCACGGCTGGTCAGCCTAAAACATTATGGTTTCGGTCGTTGAACGGGGTGCTGGTCAAAACAGTGGAGTTGTCAGGCTCCGAAAAGTCGGAGAAAATTTTTATCGGGGATATTCCGAAAGGATTTTATATGTTGGAGATGGAAATATCCGGAACGATATTTCGCACCAAGTTGATTGTTCAATAATGGGTCGTTAATCATAAAATACCAACTCCTATGAGTAAACCATTTTTGTTTTCTGTTTTTTTTTTACTATTGGCATCCGCTGCAATGATGGCAGGCAATAACCCTTCCGGCCCTGTCGGGAAAAAGGTAACCGTTTATACCACTGCTGAAAATACCCTGTTCAGGATTACAGCAACGGAAACGCTGACGCTGGCAGATTTTGGCCAGCCACTGGAAACCCAGCCTTGCGTTTTCATCGATCCGTTAAAAACCTTCCAGACTTTCATCGGGATAGGGGGCGCCCTGACGGATGCCTCCGCTGAAACCTATGCAAAATTGCCGAAGGAGAAACAGCAGGAGATTTTACAGCAGTATTTTAACCCGCAAAAGGGAATCGGATACACACTAGCACGAACCAACATTCACAGTTGCGATTTTTCAAGTGGCAGTTATACCTATGTGGATGAAAATGACATCGCGCTGAAATCTTTCAGCATCGCCCACGACAAGGAATTCCGTATTCCGTTTATCAAACAGGCTATTGCTGCAGCGGGTGGAAAACTTACCTTGTATGCAAGCCCCTGGAGCCCTCCGGCATGGATGAAAGACAACAACGATATGTTGCATGGCGGCAAGCTTAAGCGTGAATATTATCAGAGCTGGGCCGATTATTTTGTTAAGTTTATCAAAGCGTATGAGGCGGAAGGTGTTCCTGTGTGGGGATTCAGTGTTCAGAACGAACCCATGGCCAAACAAAAGTGGGAATCCTGTATTTATACGGCAGAAGAAGAAAGAGATTATATTAAAAACTTTCTTGGGCCAACCATGCAGAAAGCTGGCCTGAATGATAAAAAACTCATTGCCTGGGATCACAACCGCGACCTGATCTACCAGCGTGCCAGCACAATTCTATCGGATCCTGATGCAGCAAAATACGTTTGGGGTATCGGATTTCACTGGTATGAGAGCTGGACCGGTGGCGGAAACATTTATGACAATGTAAAGCGTGTTGCAGAGGCTTTTCCTGACAAACAGTTGATTTTCACCGAGGGCTGTGCCGAAAGCTTCATATTCAACAAAATAAATGAATGGAAATGGGGAGAAATGTATGGGCGCTCCATGATCAACGATTTTAACAATGGTACCGTTGGCTGGACCGATTGGAATATTCTGCTGGATGAAACAGGTGGTCCTAACCATGTCGGTAATCTTTGCTTTGCGCCCCTTCATGTCAATACGAAAACCGGGGAGTTATACTACATGAACTCATTCTATTACATAGGCCATTTTTCGAAGTTTATCCGTCCGGGCGCCAAAAGAATCATCAGCGCCTCAAGCCGGGGACAATTGCTTACCACTGCTTTTGTGAATACGGATGGAAAAATTGCAGTGATTGTGATGAATCAGAGCGACGATAAAATACCCTATCGGTTATGGATTGCCGGGCAGGCTGCAGAAACCATCAGCTTGCCTCATTCAATTCAGACGCTGATTGTAGAATAAGGATACCTCATCCCCAAAAGAGGCTGTATCAAAAGTGGAAATTTTAACCGCAGAGAACCGCTAAGGGAAACCGCAGAGAACCGCTAAGTGTTATATTTCAACGGAATAGCTCTGTGGAACTTTGCGGATTCTTTGCGTATCTCTGCGGTAATAAGACTTTTGATACAGCCTCAGTATTCCCACTCTTTGAGGAGAGGGTTAGGGTGAGGTAAATTGAAATAAAAAAATCATGGCAAGATGAAAACACGTCTTCTGATTACCTGTGCGATTGCATTGTGCATGCTGATTGCGCCTCCTATCCAATCTCAGGTCTATAAAGACCCAAATGCCTCCATTGATGTCAGGGTCAGAGATTTGCTCAGTAAAATGAGCCTGGAGGAGAAGATCGACCAGCTCTCAGGGTGGGGTGATATCGGCTTTGATACCAGGGATAATAAAAGGCTGGGAATCCCTGCGTTTAAAATGACAGATGGACCTTTGGGTGTACGATGGGGAAAAGCCACCTCTTTTCCTTGTGGAGTAGCCATGGCCGCTACCTGGGATACGAGTCTGATGGCACGCTTTGGAGAGGCCCTGGCCGACGAAACGCGGGCCAAAGGGCGGAATTTGTTATTGGGTCCTTGTGTCAATATTCACCGCTTTCCGGCTGGAGGACGTAATTTTGAGAGTTATGGCGAAGATCCATGGCTTACCGCCCGACTGGCGGTGAATTATATCAAGGCGCTTCAATCGCACGATGTTATTGCCAGTGTAAAACATTTTGCCCTCAACAATCAGGAATGGAGACGAACCGAAGTGAATGTGCTGGCCGATGAAAGGGCCATGAGGGAAATCTATCTTCCCTCGTTTGAAGCAGCTGTGAAGGAAGCCGGGGTTTATACCGTAATGTCGGCATACAATAAAGTTAACGGATGGTGGTGCAGCGAAAATAAGGCGCTGCTTAACAACATTCTTAAAAGTGAATGGGGATTTCAGGGGCTGGTGGTCTCCGACTGGGTTTCAACCCATTCAACAGTGAATGCAGCCAACAACGGTCTCGATCTGGAAATGCCGGTGGGAGATGTGTTTTCCATGGTAAACCTGAAAAAAGCGGTGTTGGAGGGCAAGGTTTTAACGGAAATGATCAATGATAAGGTTAGTCGTATTTTGTGGGTCAAATTCAAGGCAGGGTTGTTCGACAAAACGTTTGCATCGGATACCACAATTCTCACAGGGGAAGGCCACAAGAAACTGGCCCTTGAATTTGCAAAGGAAAGCATCGTATTGTTGAAAAATGAAAAGAATCTGCTCCCGCTTAACCTCAACAAAATAAAAAAAATTGCCGTGATCGGACCCAATGCAGCGATTGCGCGCGTGGGAGGAGGAGGCAGTTCCCGGGTGAATCCATATTACAGCGTTTCACCGCTCAAGGGCATTAAACAAATTGTCAATGACGACACAGAGGTCATCTTTTCCCAGGGCGACGAATTGCGATCCTCTCCATTGCTGCCTGTTGCCAATCAATTTCTTCAACCGGAAGGTTTGACTGGCGCCGGCCTGAAAGCGGAATTCTTTAACAATATCAAACTTGAAGGCAAGCCGGCACTCACCCGCACCGATTCAACCTTGTATTTCATCTGGGAGGATAACTATCCGGGCCCTGGAATTGGAAAAGACAGCTATTCTGTACGTTGGAGTGGTTTCATAACCCCACCGGTCTCCCGCATTTATACATTTTATACCGCCAGTGATGACGGAATACGATTATTCATCAACGGTAAAAAACTGATCGAAAACTGGAGTGATCATGGCACAACGGTCGATTCAGCAAAAATTGAGCTGGTGGCGGGTAAATCATATAACATCAAGGTGGAATATTACGAGAATGGGGGCAGCGCTATATGTTTATTGGGATGGGATCTGCCTGCCGGGAATGTGCAAAATACCATGATTGCTGAAGCGGTAGCCGCGGCGCGTTCTGCGGATGTAGCCATCGTATTTGCCGGAACCTCCGACAGTTTTGAAAGCGAAGGCTTCGACCGCATCGGAGGACTCAGGCTGCCTGGGCGCCAGGACGAATTGATCAAAGCGGTTGCAGAAGCGAATCAGAACACCATTGTGGTTTTAAATACAGGAACACCGGTCATTACTGACTACTGGCTGAGTAAAGTTCCGGTATTGCTCGAAGCTTTTTTCCCGGGGCAGGAAGGCGGTAACGCCATTGGTGAAATAATATCCGGCAAATGCAATCCTTCCGGGAAACTGCCATTTTCATTTATCAGTGGATATAATCAAACGCCAGCCTATATGCATTACATGGATAAAAGTCTCGAAGCCCCCTATGACGAAGGGGTTTTCGTCGGATACCGTTATCTCGAAAAAAACAACCTTGTTCCCACCTTCCCGTTTGGATTCGGGTTATCATTTACTACCTTTGGCTATTCGGATCTTACAACCACCAAAGGGGCAAATGATACCTGGCAGGTTTCTTTGAAGGTGAAAAATACCGGAAAGGTTGCAGGAAGCGAAGTTGTTCAGCTTTATATCTCCGATGTGCACAGCAAGGTGCCACGCCCGGTAAAGGAACTGAAAGGGTTTGCGAGGGTTACCCTTGACCCGGGACAGGATAAGACGGTGTCGATACCCCTGAACTCCCGATCGTTCGCTTACTACGATGTAAAAGGCAAACAGTGGAAGGTGGAACCGGGCAGTTTTGAGATAATGGCAGGCAGTTCATCTGCCGACATACGGGTAAAAACCAACCTGTTGATAAAATAAACGTAATTAACCCACCCGTCCGCTTCTCCCCCTCTCCCGTGGGAGAGGGGGCCGGGGGGGTGAGGCATTGGACATGAAAACTGATTACTATCTCTTATTCCTCATCTTTTTGTTTTCACTGGTTACAGTGCATCATTCCACCGCCCAGTCAACTTACCTGGTTAAACACTATACCAAGCAGGATTATCATGCCGGAAGTCAAAACTGGTCGATCGAAACAGATAACCAGGGCTATGTTTACGTTGCCAATAATGACGGACTACTCATTTTTGATGGTACCGGCTGGAAAACCTACCGGAATTCTGATCAAACGATTGTACGATCGGTGTATGTCGCCCCCGACAGGTGCATTTACACAGGATCTTATGAGGAATTCGGATACTGGAAGGAAAATGCCGATCATGAATTGTACTTTGCCTCCCTGAAACCAACCGTGAGGGACAGTTCATTTCA
>JBAXFM010000050.1:0-23178 GCA_037139855.1 Bacteroidota bacterium | reverse complement strand
CAGTCAGGGCCAGTGGCTGGTATGTTGCAAGGGTAGCGCCGCTGATGTTCACATAACTTCCGCTTGCGTTGGTCTGCCATTCGTTACTGATGGGACCCGATCCGGTTCCATCGGCCTCCGAGGTGAGCGAAGCAGGGGCGGTATTGTTGCAAATGGTCTGAGCCGTTCCAATCGATCCCGATGTTGGCGTGGTTTGAACCGTAACCATAACGCCTGCTGCCACATCTGTGCAGCCTCCGGAAGTTACCGTTCTGCGGATCCAAACCGAAGTTGTTAATGTTGCTGTGGTATAGTTTGCACCATCACTGGTTCCAGTGGCAACCGCCCATCCTGTTGAACCGTCAGCGCTGCTTTCCCATAAATAGATGTAGCTGCCCGAACCACCTGTTGCGGTTCCTCCGGTTAAGGTAGTGCTCGTGTTGTTGCAAATAGAAACGGCCGTACCGCTGGTGTTGCCTGTTATGACCGGATTAACCGTAATCTGCAGTACATTCGATTCTGCCGCACCGGTCCAGTCACTCATGCAGGTAACCCTCGCCAACCGCTTGTACCAGGTGGTTGCGGTCAGTGTTCCTGGAGCATAGGTCGCTGAATTGCTTGATGCGATATCGTCGAACCCTGTTGATGAACTTGCTATAGATGACTGCCACTTGTATTCCAGAGTCCCGTTATAGCCCGTGGCAGCAGCTGAACTTGTGAATGCCCCGGGAGAATTGCCCGAGCAGATGGTCTGGGCGGTGCTGATTGTGCCTCCGCTGGTGGGATTGGAACATGAAATAAAGGTGAAGGTCTCTGTTGATGTGGCAGTGCCTCCCGGAGTGGTTGCCGAAATGGTTCCTGTTGTCCCGGCTGCTACAACAGCTGTTATGCTGGTGGCGCTAACTACATTATAGGAGCTTGCTGCCGTTCCACCAAAACTTACAGCTGTTGCTCCTGTAAAATTGGTTCCGGTTATCGTTACCGTAGTACCTGTTCCTGCTAAGGTTGGCGTAAAGGAGGTGATGGTGGGAATGTTAGCCACGTTTTTGCCTATAGCCAAATAATAATTTAAGCTGGAGAATGCGTTACCAGCAGACTCCAAACCAACGAAGGTGAATCCGGAGGTTTGCGAATCCGTATATACCGATGCCGAATAGGGACTAGCATTGGCCAGGGTGACAATCGTGGTAGTTGCGCCCCAGACGGTCATGGCGTATTTGGTGCCGGCAACAAGGCTGAGTTGGGAAATATTGACCAGAGAAGCTGGCCCAAAAGTGTATTCTTTAGATGCTGCAAAATTACTCCCTGGCGGGGAGGTGAACGACACAATGTCGGTCGCCAGCGCGCCAGTCAATGCATTGGTGGTTTGGTTCACACTGGCGATGGTGAGTTTTAAGGTGGAGGACTGATTGAAGGGCGAAACGCCAATCAGCCTTATGCCGATGGCGTCAATGACCTGTCCGCTTTCGCCGGCAGTGAAGATAAGTCCTTTCGACGGAGTACCATTGTAGGATGTACCAGAGATTCCCACGCCTGAATTGGCGCCGCCGGTCGAACTCAACCCTGACACCCGCCATTCGGTTGCGGCGAAGCTTGGTGTGTTTGCCTGTAAGAAAATGGCAACTAAAAATGCAAATGCCCAAAAACCGGAAATTGGTTGGTGCATTTTTGATGTTGTAATAGACTTTTTATTCATACTCCTTAATTTTAGAATTGCCTGTTATGACGTTCGTACTTTGCGGCAAAGCAACAACTAAAAAGTATTAGACTCAGTTTAAAGGGTGAGTAAATTGTCTAACTTTTGTTTTTAGGTAATGAAAAATAAAACAGAAAACTCATAAAATAAGTAAGTTAAGTGAGAATAAATTAGACAAATTAAACCGGCCTAATCCTGTACCACTTTCTCCTGAGGCATTTTAAAGTAGCGTCGGTAATAGCCCGGGTTTACTCCTGTAACCTGTTCAAAGGCTGTGTAGAAACTTTGTCTCGATCCAAAACCGGCCTTTTCTGCAATGATTTCTGTTTTGATCATCGAGAATGTCGGATCACCAAACATGCGGATCATTTCATTCACCCTGTATCGGTTGACAAAGGATTTGAAATTATTGTCGCCTGTTACCTTCAAAGCAATTTGGATGGTTTTATAAGGGATATTGATATGTTCAGTCAACTCTTCTGCTTTAAACGCCGGATTAAGAAAGGGTTTTTCCCTTTCAAAAAAGATTTGCAATAGCCGCAGCACTTTTTTGGAATCTACAGTCGCCGGATCAGTATTGGTTTCAACTAAGGCTACTTTTTCTGGTTCGAAAGATAAAAACAGTGGTTTTACCTTGGTCTCTTCATACCGTTCAATCAATGCATCATAAGCCTTGCTTCGTTGTTTAAAGAGTCTGTAAATAAAAAAAGCAAACAGACTGATCACCATCAGGACAATAATCATGATCAGGATGACAACCAGCCGGTATCGTGCGCTTTCCTTTTCATAATCCAGCTTATCCTTCAGATTGGTCTTTTCAAGTTCTATCTTTTGGTTTTGGTATTTTTGCTCCATGGTGTGGATGGCAATCTGCTTTTCCGTGTTTAAAATGGAGTCGTTTAAATGAGTGATGTGAACGGAAAGCGTATCGTAGGCTGCAAGTTCACCCTGCTCCCGGTGAATCCTGGCAAGTTCTTTCAATAAGGCAAGTTCAATGGTTTTATCACCGATTGAATCGGCAATGACAATCGCTTTTTTAAGATAATTTTTCGCCAACCGTATATTTCCGGACAATTCCGCCACTACCGACTTGCCACTGTATGCCCTGATCATGCCATCAGGAAAGTTCCGCGCCTGGCTTTCCATCAGAATGCTATCGTACAGGGGCATTGGGTTGTACAAGTCATTTGTGCCCTTATAGTTATCGTACATGTCATTTTTCACCATATAAACAGTAGCCAGGTTGTACCTGATGATCATGTCTGCCCCGTGAAACCCGGTCTCTTTTGCCACCTGCAGGGCTTTTTGATAATAGAAAATAGAACTGTCAACATTTACATTGCGGTAACTGACCCCGATATTGGTTAACGCATTGACAGCTCCCTCCCAATGTTTTGCACTTACGGCTAATTTATATGCTTTTAAGGAATAGAAGATCGCATCGTCCTGACTCCCGATGGTTGCAAAATTATTTCCGATGACCAGATATGCATCGCTGGCTAATATGGGCAGGTAGAGGCTGTCAAGGATACGACATGCCTCCATCATGATTCGCTGCGATGCTTCGATATCCCCTTTATTGGTAAAAATTCTGCCCAGTCTGACATTGGTTATAGCTATTCCAAAGGCATTCCCGAGACTACAGAAAATTGTATGCGCCTTCATAAGGTATTTCTCTCCAAGTTCGAGGTTCTCCTTCAATAAATATAATTCGCCCAGTTTAAGGCAAGATTCGGCAAGCAATAGTGTATCGTTCGATTTTTCTGCCATTGAAATCACCCAGTTCCAGTTTGACAAAGAGGAATCCAACTGGTTGCGGGCAGAAAAAAAATCAGCGCGTAATTGATGATAACTGATAAGGGAGGAGTCGCCGAAATCGTATTTATACGCAATTTTCAGGCAAGAATCGGCATGAATAAGGCAACTGTCGGAATTTTGTTCCAATGATTTGCGTGCTTTTTTATAAAACGATGTGTATCTCTTATGGCCGATTTCCTTGGTTTGTTCGTAATTTTCAAAATAATTACAGGAAATAAGAAACCATATTATTCCGGATAACAGAAAAGCAAAACGGAACAATTTGGTGTTAAAGGTCATCGTTGTTTTTTTTTCGAAATCTCAAAGATGATAAATGGCAATAAGTTAACAAATATTTCCGGTTTTTTATGAATAATTCAGGCTAGGTTTTCCGCTTCTGTTTTTTTGCTGCGGGGAAAAGAATATTATTCAAAATCAGCCGGTAACCGGGTGAATTGGGGTGCAGGTTCAGATCGGTGGGGGGATCTCCGACCAGATGCTGATAGTCTTCCGGGTCGTGGCCGCCCAGAAAAGTCCAGGTGCCTTTGCCAAAATCCCCGTGGATGTACCGTGCTTCATTCAGCGACTTGGTTTCGCCCAGCAGAATGACATTCGGCTTCACATATTTTTTATTGAAGGCCGTGGTTTGTCCCATAAAACCATGGATCAGCGCTTCATGGTCCTGGCAAAGCATGCTGGGAATCGGATCCCACTTGGCAGAAAACTCAAACAAAGTAAAAAAGTCATTCTCCCGGGTGATGTTTTTCGGCCTGGTTTCGGTTACATCGATCGATGAAATTTCATACCGGTAGGGATCAGTGACCAGTGAGAAATTCTCAAAGGCAAAACAATTTCCAAAGTTTAATTTTGATTGTGCACTGGCATCAGGCGGGTCACCATCAAACATTACATCACAAATATCGATGCCATCTGCCGAAAGTGCCACGTCATAACTGTCGGGGGCCGAGCACATCGAAAAAAGATAACCTCCGCCGGCCACAAAGTCCCTGATTTTTTTTGCAACAGCCAGTTTCATCTGCGAAACTTTCGAAAAACCTAACTTTTTGGCGCTCTCCTCCTGCGCGTTCACATCCTCCTGGTACCACGGAAAACCTTTATAAGCGGCCCAGAATTTTCCATACTGACCCGTAAAATCCTCATGATGAAGATGCAGCCAGTCGTACATCGGCAGCATGCCTGTCATAATCTCCTCGTCATACAAAACATCATAGGGAATTTCAGCATATTTTAGCACCAGGGTTACCGCATCATCCCAGGGAAGTTTATTTTTAGGGGAATATACCGCGACCCTTGGAGGTTTGTGAAGTTTGATGTTTTCCATATTCACCTGCGGATCCGCAATTTCATCAAGGATGGCTGCCGCCTGTGCGTCGGCGATGATCTGGCAGGTAACCCCGCGGATGGTACATTCTTCTTCAACCGCTTTGACGTATTGAAACATGAAACTCCCTCCACGGTAATTCAGTAGCCAGCTAACTTCCACATCTTTTTTCAGAACCCAATAGGCTATTCCGTATGCTTTCAGATGATTCTTCTGGGCATCGTCCATTGGTACCAGTATATAGGCGCCAAAGGCCGGACGGAATAATAACAGGATAAAGAAAACGATCAGAAAACCCGAAAGTTTAAAACGGTACATCATGCTTTTCATCATCATTCATTTTCGACATCACGTTTCGTGTTCGCATCGAACCATCAAACGATGAATTGGGTTGAATATTACTGGCAGGCTGATAGTCCATTTCGGCATCCACGAATTTAGCATACTTGGAAACAAACTTTATTCTCACATCCTTCAGGGGACCGTTCCTGTTTTTGGCAATGATGATTTCTGCAACCCCTGAGGTGGAATCGCCACTTTCATCTACATCAATCTTGTAATATTCCGGGCGATAGATGAACATCACCATGTCGGCATCCTGCTCAATAGAACCGGATTCACGCAGGTCTGACAGATTCGGTTTGGCCGCCGCCGACCGTTTCTCAGAGGCCCGGCTCAACTGCGATAAGGCAATCACCGGAACGTCGAGTTCCTTGGCCAGGGTTTTCAGCGCCCTCGAAATACTGCTGATCTCCTGTTCGCGGTTGCCTCGGGTATCCTGACTTCCCTGCATCAGCTGAAGATAATCCACAATAACCATCTGAATATCGTGGTGGGCTTTTAACCGGCGGCACTTGGCCCGGAGATCAAAAATAGACAAGGCTGCCGTATCATCTATATAGAGCGGCGCTTCGATGAGCGGCGTAATCCTGGCGTTTAACTGTGCCCACTCATATTCTTCCATGGTCCCCTTGCGCAGTTTTTCCTGTGGGATTTCAGTTTCGCTCGACATGAGCCTTGTAACCAGCTGAATCGACGACATTTCAAGCGAGAATACCGCCACAGGCTTTTTAAAATCAATGGCAGCGTTGCGGGCCATGGTAAGCGCAAACGCGGTCTTGCCCATGCCGGGGCGCGAAGCAATGATGATCAGGTCCGATTTTTGCCAGCCGGAAGTAATCCGGTCCAACTCGGTAAATCCAGATCCTACGCCCCGCAGTTTCCCTTCCTGCCCCCGTCCGGCGCTGATCTCCTTGATGGCTTCAGTAATGATGGATTGCATATCCATGTATGATTTGCCAATGCTGCCTTCGCTGATGGAAAAAAGTCCGTTTTCAGCCTTATCCAGTAAATCAAAAACATCGGTGGTATCTTCGTAGGCCTCCTTGATAATGTCGGATGATATCCTGATCAATTCACGCTGGATAAATTTCTGCAGGATGATCCGGGAGTGAAACTCAATGTTGGCTGTTGAGGCAATGCGGTTGGTGAGCATGGTGATGAAATAGGGGCCGCCTGCCACCTCAAGTTCCCCGCTTTTTCGCAGTTCCTCGGTCACCGTAAGAATATCCACAGGTTCATTCTGTCCGAATAAACGCATGATCGCGGAAAAAATAATCTGGTGGCTCTCTTTATAAAAGGCTTCAGGTTTAAGTACTTCAATCACTTCGGCCAGCCGGTTGCTTTCCAGCATCATGGCTCCAAGAACAGCCTCTTCAAGGTCAAGCGCCTGGGGGGGGATCTTTCCGTGTTCAAAAACCACTTCATTCAACCCGGTCCCGGTCTTACGGGTACGCTTTTTGAAATTCTTATCTTCCATGGGGCAAAAATAGGGCTATTCCGGCTTGGTTTTTCGGGCAGCCCCGATTTATTTTTTAACAACTAAAGGCTGAAGAACAGGGCCACATGAACCCATTTATGCCACCAGCCATCATGAAATTCAGGACTCAGGATAAATTGTTCCACGTCAAGCCTGATGCCGTTCAATGAAAACGCAAGACCGCCGCTTCCCTGAAATACCACCCTCGAAATTTGATTTGCCGGCAGGGTATAGACGCTGGATCGATTGAAAAGTCCCCCCTGGAGGGTGGCATCGTAACCCACTAATTTCCCCGAGCCTTTGATGAAAAAGAAAAACTGGACCTTTCGTAAGCCAGCATCCCGGAGTGTCTGTTTTTTACCAATCCCAAGGTTGGCAAAGTAAGGGTTAAACCATCCGGTTCTGAGTTGAGCCCCTCCGGCAAAGTTCGTATACAGTGTCCCGACATTTCCGGTGGAAGAAAGTAAAACCTCTAACCTCTTTTCGCTGATAATTCCTTTGTCGTAGGAAATAGTATAATTCAGCACCAGGTCGTTTTTAATCTGGTATTCCCATCCCAGCGGCTCGTTGTTGGTTGGAACCGCGTTGTGAAACGATCGCTGAACCCATTCGCCATAAGAGTTCGGACCGATGATCCCTGCATCGAGTTCACTGGTTTGCCTGAGTTTATGTTCAGGGTCGTTGGTGATTTTAAAACTTCCCACATACAGATACGCGGCATATGGCCGGTCGCCAAATAAAATGCCCCCTGTTTTGGTAGTGGATGGCGTGTACATGTTCTGTACCAGTGATAATCCGTAATAATTTGTTCCTGAACCCCAATATGGAAGCATTAACCGCCTCAGCGGATTTGATTGCAACCCCGGTGAAATGATTAAAATCTTGATGCCATTGGTAAAAAAGCGATCGGTATAATCAAGGATGTCGTTGTCAAAATTAACCTGTAAAAATGATTCCCGGCTCAAGGTGATCATCGAGGGGAATTGCTTATTTCCAACCGGAGAGAAAAGGTAATCCCTGCTCACCGGCTCATTCAGGTCGGGTTCTATTCCTTTTGACCGCAGATATTTCAGATGGCTGATAAAAACGGAGTCCGAACTTCTGATGGTTAATCCCGGTAAATTGCTGTTCTGAAAATTCTCCTGTGTTTTTCTTTTTTTTCTTTTTTTTCCTGAAGCAGATGCTTTCCGGGACAAAGATGGTTGTACGGAGGTACCTGGATGATTTCCGGCAATAAATTGACTTCCGGCCATGGTCGTGGGTTGTCCGCCACCGGAAATCATCACCGGCAGTGTATTTTCGACCTTCTCACATTGGCTGAAGATGAGGAGAAAAAAAAAGAAAATCAGACCTTTTTTCATGTTGGCTGCAAAGGTAATCAATTACTGTTTTTTTTATTAACTTTACCTGTCCGTTTTACCTATGAAAAAGATTCTTGTTCTGCTTGTCTTTTATTTTGTTACAGGTTTTGCTTTTGCCCAAAAGACCCTGTTGGTTGAAAAACTAGGCACCTCACGGCGGTATTTTTACCATACCGGCGACTATGTGAAACTCCGGGTCTCTAAACAGGATACCATCCTCAAGGGAAAACTTTGGTCTATACGCGACAGTGCGGTTTCTGTTGACGAACTTCGTCCCTTCGATGTCCGGCTGGGGGATATCGGTTCAGTATATAAGCGGTTTGCTTTTCCCAGGAAATTCGGTATCATGGTTTGTTATGGGAGTGCCGCCATTTTTGGGATTATTGCCATCAATCATCTCGTCAACAACGAACAGGTTTTCACACCGGATATGTTGATTATTTCGGGAGCGATGCTTGGGGCGGGCCTGATTTCGTTGTCGTTGAGCGAAAAACGTTGCCGGACCGATAAAGGGTGGAAAATTAAAATTCTCGATGTGACGATCAACTGACGCTAACCTGCGATCATCTCCCTGATAATATGCGTCATGATGGGTTCGACGGCGCTGGCTGCCTCGATCACATGTTTGTGGGTTATTTCGATGATCTTCCCCGGAACACCCAGATCGGAAATGATAGAAACAGCAAAACATTTCAATCCCATGTGGCGGGCAGCGATCACCTCCGGAACAGTTGACATGCCGATGGCATCTGCGCCGATGGTGCGTATATAACGATATTCAGCGGGAGTTTCATACGTGGGGCCTGAAACGGCAGCATAAACGCCCTGTTGCAGTTTAATGTTATTTTTCCTGGCGATTCCCAGGGCTTTATCGATCAACGCCGAATCGTAGGCGTTTCCCATATCGGGAAAGCGTGTGCCGATTTCCTCTTCGTTCTGGCCCATTAACGGGTTGTCTTTCATAAGGTTGATGTGGTCGTTGATGATCATGATGTCGCCAACTTCAAAATCAGGATTCACGCCGCCACTGGCATTGGAGAGGATCAGCAGATCAATGCCTAAAAATTTCATGACCCTTACCGGGAAGGTGATCTCCTGCATGGTATAGCCTTCGTAATAATGGAACCGGCCTTGCATGGCGACAATATTTTTTCCACTCATGGTGCCAAAGATCAGTTGCCCGTGATGTCCTGCAACCGTTGAAACCGGGAAATTGGGAATAAATTCATATGGGAATGTATGATGGATGTCAATTTCATTGACCAGTCCTCCCAACCCTGTACCAAGGATAATTCCTACTTCCGGTTTTTCTGAAATCCTGCTTTCGAGGTATTCAATGGTCTCTTTGATTTTTTTTAACATAATTTATAATCTCTGTGTCAAATTTTTCTTTGTCGGTTCCGTGGAAGTCAATTTCCATGGGGACGCAAAATAACGGCAAATTTTTCAAATAAGCGCTAAGTTCATCCGTTTTCAAACGCATTACATCTTTTTCTGTCGTGACGATCACTTTTTTTTGCGTTGGAAGGTCATCGAATTTTCGCCTGACGGCGTCGATATCTTTGATGGAATAGGGATGATGATCGGCAAATTTCATCACGATCAGTTCACTGCACATCCGTTCAAGATATTCCCTCAGCGGGTAATCGTTTGCAATCCCGGTAAATAGCAGTATATTGGTGATTTTAGCGGGAAAAGTGAAATTTTCCGAATCAAAAACAGGTACCGGGTCGATATACTTTATATATGAAAAATATACCCGCTGACCGTTTTTGGGTTTTAATTCTTCAATGATCCTCCTGCGCGTAATAGGGGAGAATATCTTCGGCGTTTTGGTCACCACGATGATATCGGCCCGGTTAGCGCCCGTTCTGAATTCACGCAAGGTACCTGATGGAAGAATAAAATCTTCGGAGTAGAGGCGATGATAGTCGGTTAACAGGATTGACAATCCAGGTTTTACATACCGGTGCTGAAAGGCGTCATCAAGGAGGATTACATTCAGGTCAGGATGCTTCTCCAGCAAATGGCGAATGCCCCGGCTTCGTTTTTCATCAACAGCAACCTTGATTTTTTCAAACTTTTTTAAAAATTGCAGGGGCTCATCCCCGATGTCCTTAACATTCGATTGTTTTGTTGCAAGAATAAACCCCTTGCTTTTTCGTCCATATCCCCGGCTGAGCGTACCAATAAAATGCCCGGGTATTAATAACCGGATCAGGTATTCGATATGCGGTGTTTTTCCGGTGCCGCCAAAAGTTAGGTTTCCAACTGAAATGACAGGCGTATCAAACGTTTTGGAAGGCAGAATGTTCAGGTTAAAAAGCCAATTCCTCACCTGCATGGCCAGGCCATAACACATGGAAACAGGAAGCAAAATAATCTGGAGTATCCTTGTCATAATTGAAGCTCCTAAATTAGGAAATATTATGACACATTCACAAGCGCTTTTTCGCGAATAATGTAACGTATATTTTTAAGTAGTTGAGCAATGCCGACAGCCGGGTTTCGGGTCTTCATCACATAATCGCAGGCGCCGGCATCTAAAAGTTGTCCGCCAAGCGTGGGATCTTCAAACGCATCGAAAAAAATAACCCGAATGACCGGAGAAATTTCCAGCACACTGCGCAGCAGATCAAATCCATCGTGATTGCCGGTGAAAAAGCTGGTGATTAAAAAATCGGGGATCACATTTTTTTGTAACCGGTATAAACACTCTTCCCCCGACGGAAACACATGAACATTGGTGAGTTTGTTGATTTCCAGATTGTATTTGATCAGATTCCGGTGTATCGGGTTTTTATCGATCACAAATATAACCGGTGTTTTCATGGTTTGTCGCGGGTCTTATTTTTACTTGTCAAAATTTGTCATTTTTCGAACATAAAAATAACCTGATGCAGGAAACTTTTACACAGGTTATGAACAAACATTGAAGTGGATATTAATAATTGTTGTAATTTTATTCAGCGTTCAGACATTTAAAAAAAGAAAATGCCATGAAGAATAAAATGATAATATCAGGCTGGTTGTCATATGTTTTATTACTGACTGTGATATTTATGCTGCCGGGGCTCAGCGCTTTCACGCAAAGCGATGCAGAGGGCAGTAAAGACCCCGCCCTCTTTACCCGGATGCCCGGGTACCATATATACCGGTATGATGATTTGCAGTTCGATCAGTACGAATTTAAGGTAAGCCCTGATAAAACCCAGGTCGTGCAAGGACATTCCCTGTTTATCATCTATGATCCCGATGACAATATTCAGGCTCCCAGTCCATTGCAGATCGGAACCAACTACATCAACGCCGCCAGGTCGGTCGGTGGACAACTGGTGTATGAGTTTCATGACCCTGGTGAGGATGTTGTATTGAAAGTGGTTAAAAACAACACCGAAACCTGGGCCTATATAACAGCCAACGGTAATGGCTCCTATTCCATTCATCTGGTTGAAAAACAGGCGATGAAACAGGATGTGGTGGCTGATGCCAGCGCCCTGGGAAAGAGCATTAAGGAGTCGGGAAAAGCCACGCTGTACGGAATTTATTTTGACACCGGCAAATCGGACGTCAAACCCGAATCACAGGCGGAACTGACAGAAATTGCAAAACTCCTGAAAGATAATGCCGGTCTTAAGCTATATATGGTCGGACATACGGACAATGTCGGAACATATGAAGCAAATATGAAATTGTCGCAGGACAGGGCAATGGCAGTGGTGAGCGAACTCGTCAATAAATACAAAGTTGAAGCAGCCCGGCTGAAAGCTTGCGGGGATGGACCCACCGCCCCGGTTGCCAGCAACGAAAATGCCGATGGCCGGGCCCTGAACCGAAGGGTTGAACTGGTGAAACAGTAGGCTGTCGTTTTCAGAGACCAGGTTGTTTTCACAGAACCTGGTCAGATTTAAGATGTTCCAAATTTATAAATGTTTTTCATATTTGGAATTATTCCAGATACGGGAATGTCTTCAATTTTTAAAGCATTGATTATTAGATTTGTTCTCAGGGTGATTAATTTGGCCTGAAAATTGTATTACCAGATTCGTTCATAAAAACAAACACGATAATCATGGAAACCAAATATATATTTACCAGAAAGAAAAGATTCATTCATGTGCTCATGGCTTGTGCAGCCATCCTTGTTTTAATCACGGGGTGCCACAAACAGCAAAATACCATTGATACCAGTCCTGTTTCGATCGATCAAATGATCGTTTCGTCTAATTTTGACTGGATGACAACACACGATGTGAATATTTCATTATCGGCCAAAGATAACCAGGATAACCCCATTGAGGGCGTTCGGTTTACCCTGTATACCGCCAGTCCTGATTCGGGAGGCGTATACCTGACCAGCGGCATTACCGGTGCTGACGGAGTTCTCAAAGCTGTTGCAGTTTTGCCAGGTACAATGAACAAAGTTACTGTTTTTAACAATTTCCTGGGTCTGATCCGCCAGATGGAAGTCCCGGTTACTTCCGGTGAGATTAATGCGAATTTTGGTGGTATAACTCCGGCTCCGGTCTCCGAAAAATCAGGCGGTCTGCCGCTCATCCAGAGTCCGAACGCCGTAAAATGGGTCTATATGAGCAGTTTTAACTCCCAGGGAGTGCCGAACAACCTGATGCCTGTAAACGACCCGGTTAATCAAACGCTGCTGCACGACATCAATACTGCGCTTCCCGAATATAAAAATGAATCGGTGGCTCACCCTGAATATTTCGCCGCCGGAGTTCCAAAGAATATTGATGTATTAACCCCAAGCGACATTTTCATAACCTACATCACCGAAGGAGCCGGCTGGATGAACAGCATCGGGTTCTTCATTTTTAACACAGCCACTCCTCCTGCTTCAGCCGCCCTGATTGATACCATCCATGTGATGTTTCCAAACCTGAGCAATACCGGGAGCAGTGGCGCATTAAATCCGGGGAACAAAATCCATCTGGGCGTTTTCCCTGCAGGAAAGTCAATTGGCTGGGTGGTGGTTCCTCATGGCTGGAACGGGCTGGGAACGTATGTTGGTCCGACCAGCGATGTTTGGTATTCCATCCCTGCCTTTAATACAACCGATCCTACGATGCTCAGCCACATGTTCCAGCTCAAGGATGTTTCCCGTCAGCAGATACTGCTTTCTTTTGAAGACCAGGGAGGCTACCAGGGTTCCGATCATGATTACAATGACGGTGTGTTTTACCTGACCATCAACCCACTGTCATCGGTCAATACCACCAATATGCCTCAGATTGCCACCACGGTGATCGATCAGGACCATGACGGGGTTCCTGATAATTCTGATGATTATCCCGCCGATCCCAACAAGGCATTTAACAACTATACGCCTTCAAAAACAGGGTACAGCTCGCTTGTTTTTGAGGACCTGTGGCCTGGGAAAGGTGATTATGACTTCAATGATATGGCTGTTTCCTATCGGTTCAATCAGGTCACCAACGCGCAGAATCAGGTGGTGGAAATTGATGCCACCCTTATTCCCGAAGCGATTGGCGCAGCCTATCACAGCGGATTTGCTTTCCAGTTGCCTGTTACCCCTGATAAAATTCAGCATGTAACCGGAACAAGTCTGAACCATGCCTACATTAACCTCTCGGCCAATAACACCGAAAGCGGCCAGTCAAAGGCTGTGATTGTTGCCTTTGATGATGCCTTTGACCAGTTGCACTATTCGGGACAGGGAGAAACAGGTATCAACACCACAGTTGGTGCGGGTTATGTGACGCCCGATACCCTGAGACTCGTTATATCGCTGAATTCGCCGGTGGCCGCATCGGTCATGGGCAGTCCGCCCTACAATCCATTTATCATTGTAAACAGGAACCGCAACCGTGAAGTCCACCTGGCCAACAAACCACCCACCGACAAGGTTGACGGAACCGAATTCGGCACAGCCAATGACGATAGTAAACCATTGCAGGGACGCTATTACAAGACCGTTAACAACCTTCCCTGGGCTATGAACATCACCGAGAAATTTCAATACCCTAAAGAAAAGACATCCATCGACGCCGGCTATCTTCACTTTGTAACCTGGGCCCAGAGCGCGGGAGCAGCAAATTCCGACTGGTACAAAAACCTCCAGGGGTATAGGGTTTCCTCAAAATTGTTTACACATTAATGGATCACTCTTCGGTATGTTCACCACAATAGGGGCAAACAATCCACAATTTTTCCAGGGGGCTGAAACATTTCCGGCACAATATCACCTTTTCCACAACTGACTTTAAAGAAATGCTGGTTTTAACTGTGTAAATATCGGGGATCTCCTTTAAAAAACTTGATTCATTGCCTTTCTCTGTGATGAGATACAACTTGTCTTTGGCACGGGTGATCGCAACATAAAAAAGTCGTCGTTCTTCCTCCAGGAGCAAGTCATGGTTGGCTTTTCTGATAACCTGGAAAATACGGTCTTCAAGCCATATATCGGGGAATCCGCCATTCCCGTCAGTTAAGCCCACGATGAATACTGCTTTAGCCTCCAACCCCTTTGCCGAATGGATCGTTTTCGCCTGAACCCTAATGCCTTCCTCTCTGAAGCGGGAAAAATAATTTGAATACATCTTGCTTCTGCGGTAAAGAAATAGAATATCATCGCTGGAAAATCCATCCGTAACAAGTTTCTTCACTGTGTCGACACAAAATTGAATATTTTCCTCCTCGCTGTTGCCTGAATACACAACTATTTTGTGTTCCGATTTTTTCGAAGCATGGATGTCTTTTTCTATTTTGAATTTATTATGACCAATTACCTCGTTGCTTGCACCAACAATATTTTGATGGCTGCGGTAATTCAGGTTGAGTTTGATTACACGTGAACTTGGAAAGTGCTTTTCAAACTCAATAATGTAACTCACATTGGATCCCCGGAAACCATAAATGCTTTGCCAGTCATCTCCCACACAAAAAAGCTGGGTATGATCAGTAAGCAAAAGTTTAATCAGTTCTACCTGCAGATTGTTTACATCCTGGAACTCATCAACCAAAATATACTCAAATTTCGTTCTGAATTTATTGGCAATATCAGGTTGATTTTTCAATAACAGGATACACTCTGATATCAGGTCATTAAAGTCGAGATAAGATTTATTGACACAATATTGTTTGTATTTCTTCAGAATTGGAATCGCCAGCCGGTAAAAATTCCGGACACGTTCATGCTGATCCTTGTCAGCAGTTTGCAGAATCTCATCAGGGTCGAAATTTTCCACTTTGATCATGTCGGTGATACGCATAATCTGGTGAAGGAGATCTTTTACATCTTCGTGATATCCATTAAATTCTTCCCGGTAGGATAATGAAACAGTATGTTTGTAATCAGCGGGCAGCCGGTTTCTGACAATAGTGTCAAGGGTATGATTGAACAAGGCAGAATCCCGGGTCATGCTTTCAAAAGTCTTAATCAACAGCAAGTTGCCTTTTTGAAATTGTTCCTCTTTGTTGCGGGTAGCATAGCTTTTATCACTGACATGTTCCAGGTATACGTTCGCCTCAGGAATAAAAAAGTCGGGATGAAATGCAAAATCCTTCACATTCAGCAGCGGTTCATACTCATATCGGATACTGTGACGGTAAAACCAATCGGCAATATACTGTTCTGATTTGGAGCGTACTTTTATTCCGTCAAGGGAAGTAAAATATTTGCCGTCCTTTACGAGACCCTTTTTTTTGAAATTTTCAAGATGGATTTTATCAATGACATAGTCTAAAACGTAACGTTTCAGATCCAGCAAATAGCTTTTGTCGTCGCACTCTTCGATCAATAATTTATGAAAAACCTCAAAAACGGTTTCCGGTGCAACATGTCTGGTCAATTCATCCTCTTCATCGCGTTTTTCATTTCCGATGATCCTGAACTTATTGTCAAACTGGTTTACCCCGTAATTCCTTAGAACACTATAACAAAAACTGTGAAAAGTCCGGACGGTCAATGCATCGATCCATTTAATTTTCTTTTGATAATTATATCGCTCCTTCTCTTTGTCGGCTCTGTTGTAAGCTTTTTCCGAAAGGATCTTCTCATACAGATTGGTATTGTCTGCCGAAATGATAAGCCGGTCAATCATTTCGTTGGTCGCAGTCTTTGTAAAAGTAATTGCCAGGATGCTTGAAGAGCTAATCTCTTTCTCTTCAACCAGGTAGATTATTTTTTGCAACAAGGTCTTCGTCTTGCCCGACCCGGCGCCAGCCAGCACCAGCAGACGCTTTTCTTCGCTGACAACGGCTTCCTGCTGCGTGTCATTGAGTGCGCTTAGGTTTGTAGTTATCAATTCTTTTCGTTTATTGGAACTCCGAATGAATTTGTGACCGCTAATCAGGAATTTCCCATCAATAACGGAATTGCAATGTTAATAAATATCTGTGTATGTTTCGCTGATGGACTTTATCCCGGTTAACAGCCCCACCCTTCGGCTTCGCTCAGGCCATCGCCTCTGACCACTCCCAAAGCCCCACCTCAAAGCCCCAACCCTGACCCCTCCCCAAAGCAGGGAGGGGGAAGATTCGCTAATGAACATTTCAGTAGTATTGCAAGCGTTTATATTGCCCCGGCCTTCAGACCGGAGTTTGCAAGGATTCTGTTGTTTCGGGCCTTTGGCATTACCGGCTACAAAGATTACACCCCGCTGGGGCTGATGGATTTTAGTGCCACGCCAGAAACAGTTTAATTTATTTCTGAAACACGGGTAGAAAAAATCTGTATAAAGAGCCCTTTTTGGGGAGGGGTTGGGGGTGGGGCACGTTGAAGGATGATATGATGAATAGCTGTTTATTGACTTTACAGAGTGGGCTCACACCTGGATTGTAATATAAAAAAAGGGGAGCACGGTTGCCCCCCTTTGCATTCATCAAGAGAAAATGTCCCTTACTAAACTTCGGCGAACCGCAGTTTACAGGGTAATGGCTAACTCTCCTGCGTGACCCGGAAGATCAAGCGCCTTGGCTTTGATGGTTACACCCGTCAAATCCGGTACCAGTTCGGTGGCGGTGTAGTCGTAATTGCCAGTTGGCAGGCTAATTGCACACACCCCTTGCTCGATGATCTCGCCGGCAGGGTCAATGATTTGGACCGACACGGCTGTTAATTTGAAATCGTCCTCAGCAGATACACTGATGAGATCACCAGGGTTACCCTGATAATTCAATACCTCGATTTGTTCCACCACAGGCGATTTCATATAATCCTTCACTGCCAGCGCGAAAGCAGATTTGCCCTTTCGCAAATTTTCTGAATAGAGCGCCAGCAAATCCGGATTCTTCATCATTTCCTTGGCGTACTTTACCGCTTTCAGAAACTTTTTGCGATGCGCAGTCTGCTTTTCCGTGAGCACAGGAGCCACTTTTGTGGGAGGAATGGTAATGGTACTCTTTCCTTTCCTGCTTTTTAACTCTACATGGTTTCCAAATACACCACTGTAGGTTTTCGTTAACTCAGTTGTTCTTGACATAATTTTAAGTATTAAAAGGTTAATAAATGTGATCCTGGCCAGAATCGGGAATTTGTACAAATATTTTGAATGCAAAGTGCAAAAGTCAAAAGTTAAAAGTCAAATGTTGTAATAAGTGTTAAGTGGTTAAGTGTTAAGTATTAAGTGATTTTTTTCAATCTTGGTGGAGGCGCTCCCCTCCCTGCTTTGGGGAGGGGCGGGGGGAGGGGCTGTTACTTTATGTGGCGTTTTATTAATAACCAGATAGTCGCAACAATCAGGATTCCTGTGATCAACCAGCAGAGGTTACAGATGAAATTGATTTTGGGTTTCGATTGGATGAGTTTGATCTTTTCGACAGGGACGCGCAGTTCGCGTATGATGGTGTCAGGTTTGCATTTACCTTCAACATAGAGCGTGTCGTGCTTCCTGAAAAGTTTTACGCTGAGCCGCTCCTTTTCAATAACCACGGTGTCTGTCATTTTTTGAAGATTAACAAAAGTGTCGCTCTTTACGGTAGGAAGTACCACCGTATCCTGCAACCTTACCGTATCGGCCACACTGAGTTCAGGATGTTGCGCCAGCAACCGCGTCAGTCGAATCTTTGGGGAACAACCCTGGCTCAGTGCCAGAAAAACCAGGAATATATAAGTAATTGTTTTCATGATAAAAAGTGTTAAGTTTTAAGTGATTAAGTGATTAAGTGTTAAGTGTTAAGTGTTTTCTGATTTGACAGTAATTTCGGGTTCTATCTTTTCGTCATTCGTCATTCGTCATTTGTCATTCGTCATTCGTGATTTGTCATTCGTCATTCGTCATTTGTCATTCGTCATTTCAGTTTTTCCTATTTCGCAGGTAGATCTGTATCTCATCCACCTTCACCAATATCTCCCTTATATTGTTATTGGTTTCGTTTCGCAGAATTTCAAGGTCTTTCCGGTTGTCGGTTTTGTGGAGGAACATATCCTGTTTAAGGTTGGTGAGGTCAACATTGATTTCGGCAATGCGGATCTCGAGGTGGATCCAGATGGTGATGAAACCGATGATGAATCCGGCGATGCTGACCATTTGTGAAATGTTCATGCCTGCCGTGATTTGCCGCGGAGGCTCGGGGTTCAATTTCAGGATGCCGGTATGGCGGCCAGGCAGACTTTGTGTATTTTGATTTTGTGTTTTCATAGGATGAAGTTTTTTTGTTTTATGCGACAAAGATAATTCGCCAAAACAGCCAGCGGTAGTGGCAAGGGTGGTACCACCCTCGTCTATCATCCTGTGATTGTGTACGATGCGCTACTTCTTTTTTTTGAATTTTTTTATGATTTCCTTAATATTGCAGCATTTTATGTTTGATTGGTCAAGGGCTCTGTCGGAAAGCGAATCGAAATGATTTTTGAGACTCCCTGCGCTGATCTGAGGTTGTTTTTTGGTGCAGAATGCATCGGCAAATAACTCAATCAGTTGAGTTTTGTTTGTCATTGCGAATACACCTTCTTCAAACAAAAGTCTGAGTGCAGCTCCGACTTGTTCAACAGTACCGTCGATCGGGATTTTCTTCCTGGGCCTTGATACTGTTTCAGGATTGTCCATTGGCGGGGGGTATTCATTGCTCATCTTAAACCATCGGATTCCATCATGCAATTCATCTGTATAACTCCGCAGGATCAGGGCATACTGGTGGGTCATAAGAGTCAATTTAAGCCGGGTCTCTTCATCACATCGTTGCTCATTTTCATTTACCATTACCGGTTGAAAGAAACCCCAACGCAGATTAACGACTGGGATCCCGATACCGATCGTGGCTCCCTTGGCATCAATGGGCCTGGTTGCCATGGCAACCCGGTTAACGCGGTGTTTGGCCTGTTTCAGAAAGACAGAACGTGCAATGGGGTCAATTTCGGGCAGGATTTGGTGGATCTTTTGCAGTGTCTTCGTATTCAGGCTTAATAGGTAATCTGAGAAATTAGTAACCGATTTGAATCCGTTCACCCCGGCAAGTCTGACCGAAGGTTTTTCCGGATTTCCATGGTCATTGGATGAAATGCTGTACCTGATTCTGATTGGAGAAACAGCACTAAAATCGCTGAAGATCTCGTTCAGTACGTGCGAAAATGAATCACTTGTTATCATAGCTTTCAGATTTTAAGTTAAAAAACTCAGAAGATTAGGTTAAAAGTGACTTTGGTAAATCGCGCTCTTGTGTCTATCGTTGCTCAATGGATGCCCGAAAAGGTTTTTGGAAACAACCTTCAGGAGCTGGCTCAGTTTTATAATGCTTAATCGGAAAAAATGAAAAAGGTAATACGTGTTTTGCGTTTTTGTTGATAACTTTTTTTTTACAGGAGTATCACCATGAAATATTAGCAGATAGAACATTGATTTTCAATGACTCCTTCCCCTTAAGGGGGTGGCTGGGGGAGGGGGCACTACGTAACTGAAATTACATTCAAAACGCGCAATTCAATTTTTGATATACCGCTGAACAATTCCCCACATGCTCCGCTTGTATTTCCATTGAGCTTAATCGTATTTTAAGCGATTTAGGTGGTGCGTAAGGGAGAAGTTAGTCTTTGATGAAGCGTATAGATATGCCATTGGACTTGGTGGTGTTAATCACCTGGTTTAAACAAGTATTGAAATCCAATTCCCATTTATTTGTGGTGCTCTATTGTGTACTGCTCGAATAGAATCCACTATTACCTCGATTATAAAGCGAACCATCCGTACCTGACAGATACCCAGCAGAATGCATTTTTAAAGCTGAGTTTCATGAGCCATTCCAGTTTGTCCAATTTCCGGTTGCAATGACATTAGACCATTCCATCATGGTCGGAATACGCCAACCATCGCCAAGCTCAATTCTACAAGGGTCATTTGCGGCATGCCAATAAAGATTTTCATTTATATTGGCTATCCAGGCGGTATTTGGCGCTCTGGTATTGCCATCGTGCATGTACCCCTGTTTTCGGTTAAACTGCCAGTACCAACATGCCGAAGCTTCAGTAGCATCATTAACTACGATTGCTTCGTGATTGGATCCTAAGTTACTGGTAATCCGGCATTTTGAAGATTCGCCAGGAATATCTTTGACTGTATAGTACTAAACTGCTTTATTAATTAAGACTACACTTCCCTCGGAATGGTAAACCGTTATATATTCAATACCAGTGCAAGGATTATGTGTTAAAACTTGTTTCATTTCCATAAGATGTTCTGGAACTATATGTTGCATATGCTGGATATGTCCCTGAAACAATCCCAAACTATGCTTACATATTTCAATTCTACTATGGTAAGATTGGTAGTTGTAAATATCCGGTTCGAGTGTGATCGTATCAATCTTAGTTTCAATTCCACTATGGTACGATTAATAGGATCAGCAGAATAATTATTACTTCCTGGCAAATGTGTTGTTTCAATTCCACAATGGTACGATTGATAGAATGAACCCTGTAGTCAGACAGGCAAGGTTTGGCCGTTTCAATTCCACTATGATACGATTGGTAGGAGTTGGGTGATGTTCACCTTATCTTCAAAAGATACTGGTTTCAATTCCACTATGGTACTATTGATAGCCGGAATTATGCAAGAGCAGTAGCGTCTGCGGTTGGAAGTTTCAATTCCACTATGGTACGATTGGTAGGAACGTGCGTTTCTGGTGCAAAATGCCCTGGTTAATCTGTTTCAATTCCACTATGGTACGATTAGTAGTCGGACAACACCATGGTGAGAGCATGGAACAACGCCAGTTTCAATTCCACTATGGTACGATTGGTTGAATATGACAAAAAGTATGATTACCACAAACTGCAACGTTTCAATTCCACTATGGTACGATTGGTAGGTTTATAGTTTGGTTCCTGCTTTTCTTTTAGCATTTTTGTTTCAATTTCACTATGGTATGATTGGTAGAGCAACAAAGATACAACCAATTTTATCGAAATCAACATGTTTCAATTCCACTATGGTACGATTGGTAGATATCGCCGCCCTGAACATCATGAATGCTGCTGGGTTTCAATTCCACTATGGTACGATTGGTAGGATCATCGGAATCATTGTTGTCGTTGCTGCTTTATTGTTTCAATTTCACTTGTTACGATTGGTAGTTACCGGGGTTGCCAAATACGGTAATAATTTCGCGTTTCAATTCCACTATGGTACGATTGGTAGTCCACGATACCACGAGGAAACCAACCACTTCCTTACCTGTTTCAATTCCACTATGGTACGATTGGTAGTTCAGGATGGTATTGTTGGCTCTTTACAAATGAATTTGTTTCAATTCCACTATGGTACGATTGGTAGGCAGCGGTAAGCAGCCGGGTAAATGAAGTTACCGTGTTTCAATTCCACTATGGTACGATTGGTAGTTTGAAAAGCAGTTCAAAAGGTTTTTTGATTTTCGAAGTTTCAATTCCACTATGGTACGATTGGTAGCCTTAATGAATAATTAACACCTTAAAACTTAAACACAGTTTCAATTCCACTATGGTACGATTGGTAGTCCTCATCATCTGCGACAGGAAGTAATAACCTATTCATGTTTCAATTCCACTATGGTACGATTGGTAGAAAAACAACCTCCTTAGAAAAAACGGGCGGTGAGTAGTTTCAATTCCACTATGGTACGATTGGTAGTGTATTAAACAACAATATACAATATAATAATGTTTGTTTCAATTCCACTATGGTACGATTGGTAGACATCGGGAACTCAAAACTCAATTGTAACACCTCAGTTTCAATTCCACTATGGTACGATTGGTAGCATTGCGCCGGGAAAGCCGTACAATTCAAACATGTGTTTCAATTCCACTATGGTACGATTGGTAGAAATCCAGCACCCCGATAACTCAATACGAAATCGGTTTCAATTCCACTATGGTACGATTGGTAGAAAACACTATGACACAGGCACGGGCATTCATTGACGTTTCAATTCCACTATGGTACGATTGGTAGATGTTAAGTCAGATTCAACGACATATAGATTAACCGAGTTTCAATTCTACTATGGTACGATTGGTAGATCCATGAAAGCAAAAGAAATATTTCAATACGCTTGTTTCAATTCCACTATGGTACGATTGGTAGAACAACCTTTACAACATTTTACAACGGCCTAATTTCGTTTCAATTCCACTATGGTACGATTGGTAGGGGATCCTGATCCGGCAGGAGATGAATACTTCATCGAGGTTTCAATTCCACTATGGTACGATTGGTAGTCGTGATAAATCGTGCGAAAAAGCGGTGATTGCCAGTTTCAATTCCACTATGGTACGATTGGTAGGTCTCAAATTTCTCTTCGATGCTGCGCAGATCCTCGTTTCAATTCCACTATGGTACGATTGGTAGGCATGGAATCAAGGTAAATGCATTATTCGTTCACAAGTTTCAATTACACTATGGTACGATTGGTAGCTCCCTGGAACAACAGGATTGGACCTTGAAAGTTGTTTCAATTCCACTATGGTACGATTGGTAGGAGATTTTTCATCGTCCAATTCATCACGATATATGAGTTTCAATTCCACTATGGTACGATTGGTAGGATGAAAAAAACACCCTAAAATTAATCGGGTGTATAATGTTTCAATTCCACTATGGTACGATTGGTAGACAAGTCTGTCTGATGAGGAAATAAAAGAAATAAGTGAGTTACAATTCCACGATGGTACGATTGGTAGAAGCGAAAAGAGATTGCAAACGATGACAACGCCATTAGTTTGAATTCCACTATG
>JBAXFM010000049.1:0-23186 GCA_037139855.1 Bacteroidota bacterium | reverse complement strand
TTACGGAATAGTGTTTATTGGAGCAGGTACTACCATTGCTGCAATTGATAATGGTAACGATATTGGCGGTTCTTCCATTGCTACAGGAAATACTATTACCAATTGGGGTGGAGGGGCGGCGCCTACCAGCTATGTCTCCCTTACTGGTAACAACTACTGTATTTTCGACAATCAGCAAATAAATGATAATATTTCATATAATACAATTACCAGCGCAGCATTGGCCCAATCCGTCACTACCGGGGGTATATTAAAAAACTACTCTGCTGGTCAGCCAACAGGTACAATAACGACCACTATTACTAATAACATTGTAACTGTTACCAATAATCCTTCTGCTGCTACGACTGGTGGGGTTATCGGAATAAATAATCAGGGATTATCGTCTTTATTGGCTACTGCAACTATGAGTTTGAACAACAATACGGTACAAAATTGTGTGTTGGGTGGGAGTACCTCTACTACCAATGGATTAACGGGTATAACTAATTTATCCTTGCCTGGTACTTTAAACATGGTTGGGAATAACATTCTTAATAATTCGATCACAGCCACATCGGCCACAAGCGGGGTATTGGTTGCAATGTCAAACAGCGGCGCCGCGGGAACGGCCAATATGAATAATAACATTGTCCGGGATATGGCTTCAAAGGCTGCATCCGGCCAAATTCAGGGTATTGTAAATTCAGGCGCTGTCGTAACGGCATTGAATATGAACAACAATCAACTTGGTAATACTACCGGCGGCTTTTTCTCCAGTTCTGTTGCTTCAAGCGGATCACTTTTCGGAATCTCATCATCTGGAGGAGCCAGCACCTGTTCAACTACGATACAAAACAATGATTTAAGAGGGATTACCTATACAGTTGCAGCTTCTGCCGCTCAAAATTTTCTTCAAAGTACCGCGGCTGTTCTCTCATCAAACATCAGTTCCAATACCTTTACAAATTTAAATATCAATACAACCGGAGCAACAACATTTATTTCTGAGTCTTACACCGGGGCCGCAACAGCTACCAAAACCGTTACCAATAACTCTATCGTAACATCATTTAACAGAGGTGGAGCATCCGGTTCTGTGGTATTGGTTACTGATGGCGGGTCTTCCGTTTCAGGATGTGTTTCAAATTGTACAAGCAATAATTTTTCAAATATAACAGTGGCCGGCACATCAACCATCACCGGTTTTAGTTTTACCGATGGAGGAACAGCCCCAACAAGAACGGTAACTGGAAATACATTCAATAACTGGACTGCCATAACCGGCACTGTTAATACAATGAATTTTACTTATTGGAATGGAGTATCAAGCCTTTCATCCAATACGATAACAAATATTACCGGGCAAGGCGCTATTACTGGCATTACAATAGGTTCCACCATCAATACTGCAACATCTATCGCAATTGCTTCCAATACAATTAATAATCTTTCTTCCACAGGAACAGGAGGTAATGTTATTGGAATCAATTGTTCAAACACTTCACCTGCTGTTAATATTTCCGGGAATACTATTAACACGTTGTCTTCAACAAATACATCAGGAGTTGTCAGCGGTATCTCAATCGGAGGGGCTTCGACAACAAATATTTTCAAGAACAAAATTTACGATTTATCCGGGACTCAAACAGGGACAACGATCAATGGGATCAATATAATCTCAGGGACAACATTCAATATTTTTAACAACCTGATCGGGGATTTAAAAGCACCTGCCGCCACCGGATTAAATGCTATCAATGGCATCAATGCCAGTGCCACTTCAACCTACAATGTTTATTACAACACCATTTACCTGAATGCGACCAGCAGTTCTGCCACGACTTTCGGTAATTCATGTATTACCTTCAGCAGTTCCGTAATTGCTTTTAATAACCGCAACAACATCCTGGTCAACCTTTCAACACCCGCCCAAAATGCTTTGAATGTTTCAACCAATGGGATTTCGGCTTGTTTGAGAAGATCAGGAGGCACATCCGGTACAGTACCTGCAAATTATGCCACTACTTCTAACAATAATGATTTCTGGTGCAATCCAACAGCGGGAACAAATAACCACCTCTCCTATGTGGAAGGGACTTCGACCATTACAAACCCATTCAACACCATTGCTCAGTTTCAAATATTCCTGGTAAACAGGGACCAGATTTCAATCGGAACAAATCCTTCTTTCACCAGCACAATTGGTTCCAGTGTTGATTTTCTCCACATCAATACCACCATTTCAACCGGAATTGAAAGTGGCGCTACTAATATTGCTACCTATACCGATGATTTTGATGGCACTGTTCGCCAGGGCAACCCGGGTTATCTTCCCCAGGTAAATGGAGGAGGTACCGCACCTGATATTGGTGCTGATGAGTTTGATGGCCATCCATCCTATTCCTGTACAACTCCAACTCCCGGAAACACTCTTTCAACAGCCAACAATCTTTGTCTGGGACAAAGCATTACGCTGTCGCTGCAAAACGCAAGTGTGGGCACGGGAATTACCTACCAATGGCAGAGTTCTGCCGATGGAACAGCGTACAGCAATGTTTCAGGCGCCATGGCAGCTTCCTACACAGTTACTCCTGCTGCTTCTCAATATTATCAATGCATTGTAACCTGTCAGAATGGCCCTGTTTCCGTTACTTCAACCCCGGTTCAAATAACCTTCCTCAACAGCATCAACAGTACACTACCCGGTTCGCGTTGCGGAACCGGAGTTGTTTCTTTAGAAGCAACTACTGGCGGAACCGGAACACTGAAATGGTATGCCGCTGCAACCGGCGGTTCATCCATCGGATTAACTGGTTCCCCCTGGACAACTCCAAGCATCAGCGCAACAACAACGTATTATGTGGGTGCGGAAAGCTCATCCGCAGCAAACATTACATTTGGCACAGGTGTAACTCTAACAAGTTCAACAAATTACCCAACAGCATTTGGCAATCGCTATTATCAGGACTGGTCCCAGATGGTTTATACGGCTGCTGAATTACAGGCTGCAGGTTTATCGGCAGGTAATATTACAGCTATATCGCTGAATATAAACGCTATCGGAAGTTCTGCATCTGTCGCCAATTACCAGATATTGATGGGTTCAACTGCAAATTCAACACTTTCAGGTTTTACGACTACAGGATTGACAACTGTTTACGGGCCATCAACTTATACGTCGGCAGCCGGACAAAATCTGATAACCTTCAGCACTCCTTTTGTATGGGATGGCACTTCAAATATAATTCTTGATATTCGCGGCACCGGGATAAATTCAACTTACAATGCCACTACCTATTATACAGCGACAACAGGAAATACCGTGGTTTACGCTTATAGCGGCACAAACAATGCCAGTTATTATACGTCAAGTCCTTTAGCAACAACCTCAACCTCCCGGTTAAATGTAATTTTTGCCGGTCAGAGCGCCTGCTCAAGCCCGCGCAGCCCTGTGGTTGCTACTGTAAACACTGCTCCGGCTTTGACACTCAGCATCAACCAGACCATCTGCAACAACGTTGTGGCAACCCTCGCAGTTACCTCGAATGTCCCTGATTATGATTCTTACATATGGACACCTCAAACAGGATTGTTTACCGATCCTGCATGTCAGACAGCATATACAGGAACAAATTTTTCAACCGTTTACTGCAAATCAGCAACTGCAGGCGTATACACTTACACCTGCAATGCTACGAATTCAACCACCCAATGTGCGAATACAAATGCAACCACCGTTACCATTTTACCGGCCAGCCCAGCAATTATTGCGAACCCGGCATCTTTATGCGTAAGCGGATCCTCGGTGTTGACCACCTCTCCGGCTACCGGTTACGGTACGGCTACTTTCCAATGGCAAAACTCACCGGATAACAGCCTTTTCACCGACATCCCGGGTGCAACTTCCATAGGGTATACCACACCCACCATCACCAGCACCACCTATTATAAACTGAAAGTCTCTGCCGGAAGCGGTGTTTGCACAGAATCAACAGCAACCATCACTGTAAATAGCCCTCAGATAACAGGAATCACCCCTGGTACACGTTGTGGAACAGGCACGGTGAACCTGGCGGCATCTGCCAGCACAGGTGCAACCCTTAAATGGTATGCTGCAGCATCTGGCGGCACAGCCCTGGGAACCGGATCTCCTTTTACAACACCAAGTATATCAGCAACGACCAACTATTATGTGGCTGCTGAAAACCTTGGGACTACCGTCATCGTCGGAAACGGAGCATCAACTTCCTCTGATATTTATACACCATTTAATGGCAGTTATGGCGGGATCAAAACGCAACATCTTATTACAGCCGCCGAACTGACGAGTGCGGGCTTAAGCGCTGGCAGCATTACCAATTTAGCGCTTGAAGTAACTGTTAGTGGAACGACTTACAATGGATTCTACATTCAGATGGGCAATACTGCCTTAAATGATTTTACAGCAACCGCAAATATTCAGGGTGGTTTGACCACTGTTTATAATGTGGCATCTGTAACGCCTGCTGTAGGAACAAACACCTATTCATTTGCTTCACCGTTCATTTGGGACGGCACTTCAAATGTAATTGTTTCCATCAGTTGGAGCAATGCCAACGCATCAAATACTGCCAGTACGGTAAAAGTAGATCCTACGACTAATTATTCAAGCCAAAGTTACAGGGCTGATAGTCAGACCCCCGCTTTTATTTTAGCATTTACGGGACCAACTGCAGGTGTTGGAACTTTAGCAACTTCGCAAAACAGACCACAAATAAAGTTTAATTATACCCCTGTCTGCGCAAGTGCACGCACAACAGTAATCGCAACAGTAACCACTGCTCCAACCATTTCAGCAAGTTCAACACCCTCAACAATTTGTGCAGGAACATCTGCAACCCTTGAAGCTACCAGTTTGAACAGTGGTTATTCTTATGCCTGGTCACCGGCAACAACACCTGCAACAGGTGCATCGGTCGCAGCTTCACCTGTTGTCACCACCCTTTATACTGTTACAGGTACTGATAATTCCGGCGGATCAAACAATGGTTGTTTTGCAACCACCACTGTAACTGTTACCGTTATTCCTTCACCTTCGGCTGTTACCATTACTCCTGCAGCAGCAGGCATCTATGCAGGAAGCATCCAGCAATTGGTTGCAAGCGGAGGAACAAATACTGGGAGTGGAACAATTGGAACAGGAAATACTTCCAATACTACCAGCACTCCATACAAAGGTTATTGGGGAGGCAATAAATCACAATTTCTCTTTACCGCAAGTGAATTAACGGCTATGGGTTTAACTTCGGGAAGTCCAATTACGGCCATTACTTTTTCAATCAGTGCTTATACCGGACCCTATACCTTTAATAATTTCACCATCGGCATGAAAAACACCTCAAGTACTGTGTTGACCACAACCATAGAAACCGGAGTTACCACAGTCTTGACTCCTGCAACACTGATACTTACAGGTACGGCACCTTTCACAAAAACACATTTACTTTCAACCCCGTTTGCCTGGGATGGCGTTTCCAATTTGTTGGTAGAAACTTGTTTTGTCAATGCAGATGGCGGAGGAGTATCTGCCAATTCTGCAACTGTTGTTTCTACCACAACTGCTACAAATCTGTCGAATTATTATTCCAATGATACTGAAACGACCGTGTGCTCAGCTCCCGGAATCGCTACAACTTCTACGAGCAGACCAAATATTACATTCGATTTTGGAAGTACTGCGAATATCACCTGGTCCCCCACAACAGATCTGTACATTGATAACCCCCCGACCCTTGCCTACAATGCAACTACTTATCCCAATCAGGCCACCGTTTATTCCATGCCTGCTGCGACGACGACTTACACCGCCACGGCTACCTCATCAGCAAATGGCTGTATGAGTTCAAAAGCGGTTACGGTTACGGTTATTTCGCTGTCTACCTGGGTTGGCGGCCATACCGGAAACGAAACCGAATGGGCAGAACTGCTGAACTGGAATCCCAATGCTGTTCCCGGTGCTTCATCGGATGTTGTAATTCCTCCAACCACTTATCTTCCTGTTGTTAATCAGGCCCCGGGTTCACCCGCCTTGTGCTACAACCTTAACATCAACAGTGGCGCAACCGTTACTGTTGCCCCCGGAAAAGCCCTGACGGTATATGGAACTTTAACCAATGGTGCCGGGATTGGCGGAATACTGCTTAAATCTGATGCCACCGGAACTGGATCGTTGATCCAGAATACGGCTGGCGTGAATGGAACCATTGAGCGGGCGATGACCGATGCCGACTGGAACAACTGGATTGATGGATGGCATTTTCTGAGTTCCCCTGTGGCTAGTCAGGCGGTAAGCGCGTTTGCCAGCACAATAGCCTTCGATTATGATTTCTATTGCTGGCAGGAATCGTCAAACCTCTGGGTCAATTACAAAAATGAAACTGTCGCACCAACCTGGACAACCGCAAACGGTTCGGCCAATTTCACGGTTGGACGAGGATACCTGGTGGCTTACAACAATCCTGAAACCAAATTGTTTTCCGGTTTGATGAATGTGGCCAGTGTAAGCAAAACTGGACTTACCCGCACTCCGGCCTCCTATCCGGGCGGCGACATCACCCCCGGATGGAACCTGCTTGGCAACCCCTTCACAAGCGCGATTTCCTGGAATCCTTCCACATGGTCGTTGCCCACCAACATCGGATCAGTTTCAAAGATATGGAACGAAATCAATGCCAGTTATACCGACATCGGGGCAACGGGCATTATTCCAGCCACACAAGGTTTTATGGTAGAAGTTATATCGGGAACCGGTTCACTTACCATCCCCGCTGCCGCACGTACACACAGCGCACAGTCCTGGTATAAATCAACAGGAAACCCCTATATCAAGCTTGTTGTCCACAACCTCGATGAAAAAACCGCCCAGGAAAGCATTGTAACTTTCGATAACCAGGCAGCCCCCGGATATGACCCGGCATTCGACTCTCACTTCCTGCCAGGGTATGCACCTTACTTCTACTCCGTTGACGGAGATGAGCACCTTTCGACCAATGTGTTGCCGGAGATGAACGATCAAACTACTGTTCCATTCAGTTTTATCAATACGTCCGGAAACAGCTGTTCCATTGAGGCCTTACAGATCGACAATGTACCCGCCCAGGTTTATCTCACTGACCTGAAAATCAACAAGATTCAAAACCTGGTTGAGAATCCGGTATATACCTTTACCTCCACCAATGGCGATGACCCCGCCCGCTTCCTGCTTTCGTTCAGCCATGTGGGTATCAACGAAAAAACCCAGGGTAACAATGGGATCTACGCTTACGAAAACAACCTTTATGTCGTCAACCCGGGCAAAGCAAAATTGGAAGTATACAGCCTCACCGGTCAGAAGTTACTGGGTGAAGAGATCAACAGCCCGGGGTTGTATAAAACCACCCTCTATGTACCCACCGGGTACTATGTGGTGCGTCTCACCACCAGCTCAAAGGTTGTGGTAACGAAGGTATTCATCAAATCATAAACGATAAAAAATACATCCTATGAAAACATTACGGAAATTATTACTGACCCTTACCTTCCTCTTTACCAGTATGTTTATTTTTAACGGCATGGCCGATGAGCCTCTTGACAATCCTCCTCCTCCTCCGGGGGGAGGCCATGGTGGCGGCGGAAATTCACAGGGGGCGCCCATTGACGGCGGACTGAGTATTCTATTGGTTCTTGGGGCCGGCTATGGGGCGAAAAAACTCTATAAAAGCCGCAAGGAGAAACGCGAAACAACTTCTGATGAGGTGACAGAATAACGACATGACTGCATATTAAGCGACATGACGATTTTTAACAAGATTTAAGAGGCCATTAACCGATAAATCTTCATCTATTGTTGGCCAATGAATCCCATATCCTGAAGGAGATATTAAATAATTATTACGTTGCTGTTCATCTGCGTCTGCTAATTTTTTAGAAATCGTACTTATTTGAAACCGATACTCCTGCTTGTTGATGACAATTACGAAGTAATCGTTCTCAAATAAAATAGTAGATATTTCGAATACTTTTTCCATTGCATTATTGTAGTTTAAAAAATTTATTCCATTCAGAAACAATATAGTCAAAATGTTCGTATATGTTCTTTTTGATCTCTCTTTGTGCCTGCGGGGAAAAATTATAAGCGAATGCTTCGGTTAGTTCAAAATTCTCTACATCGATCCATAACTTGATTTCCATTTCTGCCTTTTCAGCATGAACGTGTATAGGTTCATTCTTTCATTGGCATAGAAAAATATTCTCCAACCGGCTATAAAAAGGACTGTGGGCATTTTGATAATTTAAATACAGAGGGGTGAAGGTTTTTCTTCTTTACATTTTACCAATTGGTTTTCGAGATTTTTCTGGTGAACCGCCAGCCGGATGCTCACCAGGGCCTGTTGTATGACAAACGGCTTGATCAGGAAAGCGTGGGGTTTGGTTTTACAAGCCTCCTCGAAAATATTCATCTGGCTCATCCCGGTAAGAAACACCAAAGCAAAATTATATTTTGCCATCATTATTTGGGCTGCCTCGATGCCGTTCATTTTTCCGGCAAGAGAAATGTCCATTAAAACAATGTCGGGAAGATTTTCGGGCTCCTGTATCTCTTCGAAGAATTGCAAACCATCCTCTGCTTTGCGGAAAATAGCAATAACCTCATAGTTGTAAGGCTGTATCTGCCGTTTTAGATCATTGGCTAAGAGAAATTCATCTTCAAATATGGCAATTTTTAGCGGACGCATTGTGGCTGAATTTCTTACAAATATACGGCAGAATACGTAAAAAACACCTATCAGATGAAAATATTTTTCATAGCGCCCACCCTGCCCGCTCCTCAAGGAGCGGGATTTCCCCTTCTCCCCGGGGAGAAGGGGTTAGGGGTTGAGGCTATCCCTGATCTCTTCCATTTGTTCGGAACTCAGCCCCTGAGGCTCCATTCCAGCCGATTTGCATTGGAAAAAGATCTTCGCCGATTTGGCCAGGATGTCGAGGTTGTCGAACGCCTCTGAAAGCGACTTGCCAACAGCCATGCAGCCATGTTTTTCCCATAAAACCACCTTGTGGCGCTCAAATCCCCTGAGTGTTGCCCCAGCAATTTTATCTGTTCCGGCAAGCGCATAAGGAATAAATCCGACTCCATCGGGCAGAAAAAGCATGGTTTCGGGATGCATCCCCCATAACAACGCGTTAACTGCCTCTTCCGAGGTGAATGGGGCAAGTTGTGTAAGTGCAATCAATTCCGTGACATGGGCATGTAATATCACTTTTTCAGTGGCTTTTTTTTGCAGCAGTTGCTGCTGAATGGCCAGATGGGTTGCCAGTTCAGAAGTTGGCTTTACCGGGGTACCCTCCTGGTTCGCATCAATGATGTGGTAGGCAGATCCTGAATCGCTGACGTAGACAAAGCAGATGTTTTCAACCGGATTTTTAGCCATATCACGCATCCGGGTTCCTGTGCCACTGAACAAAAACAACGTACAGGCCAGATCGGGATACCGCTTTGATAATGGAAAAAAAGGATAGGTCGAGAGGCGGTCAAGCTCTTTGGCGTTAAATAAACCTGTAACATTGATGGAGAAATTACCGGCGTTCCGTTCTGCCCAACCTCTTTCCCAAAGGTACTGCGCGATACCAGCCACCTGTATAAAAACCGGCTTCAACTCTTTTTTCTGAAAGATATCGCTGGTGAGGTTTAATAAATTGTCGATATTTCCAATCATGATCGTTTGTTTTTAAAAAAGTTTTTCAGCAAAAGGCTGCATTCTTCTGCCAGTACCCCTGAGGCTACCTGTGTTTTAGGGTGCAGCAAAGGATGACCTGCCAACTGATAACCTCTTTTTTCATCCGAAGCCCCATAGATGATGCCTCCCAACTGGGTCCAAAAGGCCGCTCCCGCACACATCACACAAGGTTCGAGGGTTACAAACAGGGTACATTCATCGAGATATTTCCCCCCCAAATATCCGGCGGCGGCCGTAAACGCCTGCATTTCAGCATGGGCTGTGGCATCGTTGAGGGTTTCGGTGAGATTGTGCGCCCTGGCAATGATGGTACGGTTGCATACCACTACCGCTCCAACCGGCACCTCATCGTGGTCAAAGGCCTTTTGCGCCTCTTTCAAGGCTTCATTCATGTAGTATTCGGGAGAAAATATCGGGTAACTCTTTTGTTTCATCATACCTGCAATTTCTGTCATTTGTCATTCGTCATTTCTAATAAATGATTACTTTCTTGTTCAGTATTTCCCGAACTCCATTTCTTAACGTCACAAGGTAGGTTCCCCTGGGCTGCCCTGATAGGTTGATCAGTTTGTCAAAACGCCCGGCTGATGTGACCTGCATGGCATGATATACCTGCTTTCCCTGCAAGTCTGTAATGGTAAGATCTGCTTCGCACGCTTGAGCCAATATTGCTGAAATTTGTACCACTCCCGTTGAAGGATTCGGATAAACCGATGAAGTTTCAGCATTTTTCTCTGCCAAACCGGTTGAAAGATCCCAGGTCATGGTAAACAGGCCCCGTCCATGGGTTGCTGCAACAACCAGATTGTCAGATTTACGCAGTTGAAGCATGTCAACGCGCACGTTGGCCATGCCGGTATTGACCGGACGCCATACAACCGGAGATTGGGTCAGACTGACACATTCCCATACACCCGTTTCGGTGGCAATCAATGCCTGACGGTTGTTTTGCGGATGAAACAATGCCCATCGGACAGGCATATCGGGCAGGTTGCCTTCAATGTTCTGCCAGTATAAGCCGCCATTGTAAGTTTGCCATACCGAAATAACCCCGTAGTTGGAGAAGGTCACCATTAACGTATCTTCCGATTTGCCAATGGCGATGGATGAAATGCTTGCAGTTGGGAAGGACATGTTGCCGATTTCGGTCACCACGGGGATATTGGTTTGTGCTTCCTGTACCTTGAACAACCGTCCCGATTCGGACCCTACAAACAAGGTCGATTTTCCGGCAGGCGAATAGGGTGAATATTTTAATGCAGTAAAAAATACGGTTGAAGCAGTATTCAGATTGACAAATGTTCCTGAAGTATTGTTTTGTAAATTATCGAGCCGGAGAATCCGGTCCTGGTAGTTGCCAACATAGTCAACCGCGTTGCAAAAAAGGAGTTTCTGCTTGTAATCGAGGTCGGCCGGACTCACAAATGTTCCGCTTTGCCAGTTTCCGAGTGAATTCTGATAGTTGCCATTGTCGAAAACCGTGTAGTTATTGTAGTAATATGATGTGATTGACATGGCAGGATCGGTTTCATCGTAAAAGCAATAAGCCCCATCGCCACCGGTTACCATATCGTTGATGGTCAATGGTGTTCCGCTGTACAATAGTGTTCCGTTGTCCTGCAGGCCTCCATAGTACTTTTCAATTCCTGCTCCAGGATGGATGGCACAGGTATAATACTGCAGTGTGGAATATTCTTTGTTGTGTTCTTCAAAAATTGGATATGAACTGGCTCCATCGGAAGTATAAAAAACCCCGCCATCACTGCCAAACAATATTTCACTGGAAGATCCGGGTTTAAAAACGATGATATGCTGATCGGCATGGATGTATTGAGGGCCTCCGCCGCTATACATCAATGACCAGTCGCTGGCTCTTTTCCAGGTGACGCCGCCATCCGACGAATTGTGCATGTCCAGTCCCCCGATGAAAAGTCTGTTGGCATTGTTCGGATCAACGGCGATATCGAGCGCATGCCAGGCAATGGTGGCAAAGTTGGTGCCGGAGGTGAGATCAGCGGGAAGTGATTTTTTTGTCCAGGTTACTCCTTTATCGGCAGATCTCAGTACATGGTTGCAGTAGAAATAGTTAAATCCGTTGGCTGAATTTACAAAACCACTGGCAATTAATGCATATACCACATTGGCATCTGATGCGGCAGTTGACAGCACAACCCTCCCCGGGATATTGTATGTTCCGCTGTTCAGGATTTCTGTCTGGTACTGGTTGTTCACCGTCCATTGCATGCCATCGTCTGAAAACAACAGCACGGCCGCACCATCACCGTCAAGATTGGGCCGGGTGCCCACATACAACCGGTTATCGGCGCCCAGGGCAATGTCGGAAACACAATAGGGAACAGTTGAGCCGGCAATAATGGGCAGCACCTGCTGCCAGGTTGCGCCATTGTTGGCCGAACGGAACAACCCATCCGACGGCATGCTCTGATGCTGGCTTCCCTTGTATAATCCCGAAGCAACACCGGCATAGATTACGCTGAGGCCATTCTCAACACGGACCACGATATCGGTAACATAAGCAAACTGTTCGGTACCTTCGATATGATACCAGGTTTGACCGCCATCATCCGAACGCCCGATACCAAAGCCCAGGCCTGAACTTTCACGATAGGTTTGCATGGCAGTTTCAACTTCGCCGGTACCCACAAAGAAAGTTTGCGGATGACCCGGATCATAGGCCAGACAACGAATGGCAAGATTACTCCAGAAATCGCCGACCGGTATCCACGGACTTGCGGCGCTGGTTATATTGTTATTGTACCACAAACCACCTGTGACACCTCCTGCCCACACTTTTTTATGGGTCGCATCATTGGGGTCATACATGATTGCCCGGGTTCGTCCGCCCATGTCGGAAGGATACCCCTGCCATATAATTTCATTGCTTTGCTTGAGGGAGGAAAGTGCCGTGGTTGCTTCAAGAGCAGCAACAAGCCTTTCGCGGGGAACTGTGCCGGTAGCAGGATCGAATGTCATCAGAAAATCATGATAAGCGGCTATCCCCGGCTCGTCGACTGCCTGTTCCTCCGAAAAGCCGTTTTTATGCGCCGGCGGAGCCATTTTGTTGATCGCATTCAGGCGCAGTTCGAATTTTTTACGCTTCTCTGTGTCCGACCGTTTATGAAGGTTTACAAACAGAAAGCCTGCGCTCAGCATAAACAATGCAATGAGGCACGGGAGAATCAATCGGGACAAAAAATACCGGGAGTTTTTTTTCATGGGGGTAATACTGAACCTTGTTTTTGAATGCAATGAAATTAAACTACAAAGTTATCACTACCGCTTTGAATAATGCAGATTCTTTTTCAATCGTACTGTTTTTCCAGAAGAAATTTCCATACAGGAATTATTTCAATGGTTCCTTTCTCAAGTTTTATCTGTTCACTTTCAGCTCTTGTAACAAGGGTTGCTTCTGAGAGTCCCAACTCACGCATTGCATTTTGCAACGATAATGTTTCCCGTTGGCGTGTAACAGGGTTCGCCAATGTTTCGCAAACTTGTATCAAGGTGAATTGTCGCTGTTGATTCTGAATAAGGAAATCTATTTCCTGATTGTTTACAGTTTTATAGTAATAGATGGCAATATTCTGCCTGCGCAATGCAACATACACGATATTTTCAAGCATATGTCCACTATTTAAGAGAATTCCTGATGTTACCGACCGAACCAGGGCATGGTCAACACAGTAAATTTTTTTGGGATTTGCATTCGACTTACCATAAGACGTGCTGAAAATTCTGACTGTAAAAAGAAAATAGGCATCTTCATACCAGGCAATGTAGTCGGCAACGGAGTTTTTTGGAACTTTATGTCCCAATGATTGTAAATAATTGGTTAACCCGTTTAAGGTGTATAGGGAAGCAACGTTTTCCATCAGTCTTCTGGCAAGATCAACGACAGCCCGCGGATGTGAAATATCATACCGTTCGATCAGATCGCGAAACATGATCGAGTTCACATACTCCTGATGTATCTTTATCCTCAGAAACCTGTCAACCGCGATCACTTCGGGAAATCCACCCTGATCAAAGAACTCTTCATATGATTTTTGCATCAGGAGCCGATCCTTAGAAGTTGCGGGCAACTGGTTATTAACACTTAAATGTGTCAGATATTCACGAAAAGAGAAAGGAAATAATTCCCATGATAAGGCCCGGCCGCGCATTTGAGTAGCGATTTCTTTCGACAGCATTTTTGCTGAAGATCCGGTGAGATAAATTTCACAATTTTCATTTCGCAAAATTCTATCAACAAAGGCCTCCCAGCCTTGAACAACCTGTATTTCATCAAAAAAACAATAGACCCTTTCCTGGTTCTTTTTTTCAGGATAAATTAAGTAATAAGCCTCTAAAACCTGATCCAGCCCCCCCGAATTTAATGAGGATAACCTGTCATCAAAAAAATTCATATACAGTATGTTATCTCTCGATACTCCTTCCGATATCAATCGGTCAATTACCTGGTTCAACCAGGTCGATTTTCCACATCGTCTGACACCAATGAGGATGGTAGCTTTGTGATCAACAGTGGCAACTTCCAATTGCCGGTGAGTGCCTGTGAATAATGCGCCAGCCTGGGCATCAAGAATCATTTCCTTTAATAATTGCAGCATAAAATGTTTTTAATGGCAATATTGTTTACCAATTAAATGCAAAATTAGTAATATTTTTTACCAATTAAAGATTTTGTAAACAACTCCTCCCCCTCTCCGTTCGGAGAGGGGGCCGGGGGGGGTGAGGTATAAAAGGTTAGTTATCAGTCTCTGGCAGAAACTGCGGACGTGTGGATTATTTCCGGCAACAGTTTCTGAAAATCATCCAGCTCATAAGCGTCGCGCAGATGAAATGATCCGATGCGGGTACGGCAAAGGGCGGTAAGATGAGCCCCGCACCCAAGCAACTCTCCAAAATCGCGTGCCAGCGAACGGATGTAGGTTCCTTTGCTGCAAATAACCCTGAAATCGACATCTGGCAGGTTGATGCGGGTAATTTCAAAGGCCGAAATGGTGACCTGCCGCGCTTTGATCTCCACGTTGATATCTTTTCGCGCCGATTCATAGGCCCGTTTTCCATCAACTTTTATCGCAGAAAACTGGGGTGGAACCTGGTCGAACGTCGTGGTAAAATGTTTCGCAGCCTCGTTGATTTTATCCATGATCGCGACCGTTTCGCACCATGAAACCGAGGTTATCGGGTATGTTTTATCAATGGGTGTTTCAAGGTCGAATGAGGGGGTGGTGGCGCCCAGTCTGAAGGTGCCGGTGTATTCCTTTTCAAGGCCCTGGAATTCGTCGATACGCCTGGTGAATTTTCCGGTGCATAAAATTAACAGCCCGGTGGCAAGGGGATCGAGGGTGCCGGCATGACCTATCTTTATTTTCCGGATACCCAGGCGCTGCCTGATCACACTGCGCATCTTTCCAACCACATCAAATGAGGTCCAGGTGTAGGGCTTGTTGATTAAGAGGATTTCTCCCGTTTCGAACGAGAATTCCATTAAAGAATAGTTAAACTTTTTCCGGCAAGAAGCAGAATAATAATGGCCAGACCAACTGCAATGCGGTAATAACCAAACCATTTAAACCCGTAACGCGTAAGGAAGGCGATGAAAGATTTAATCGCAATAATGGCCACGATAAACGATACAGCGTTCCCGATTAACAGCAGATTGATATTGTCGGCTGAGATTATTTTATAGTTTTCGATGAGTTTGAGAGCCGACGCTGCAAACATAGTGGGCACCGCCAGAAAAAATGAGAATTCTGCGGCGGCTTTACGGCTGAGTTTCTGACTCATCCCACCAACGATGGTGGCAGCCGACCGGCTTACTCCGGGAATAACGGAGATAATCTGGAAAAAACCGATGATAAGCGCCTTTTTATAAGTCATCGGGGTGTTGTCATTTTCTGGCCTGTCGAACCAGCTGTCGACAAAGATCAGCAGGATTCCGCCCAGGAGCAAAGCCACTGCAACCACCATCACACTTTCGAGCATGTTGTCGATTTGCTTCTCCAGCAGAAAGGCAATAATGAGTGGCAAACAGGCAACAAACAACTTGAAGTAAAAATCCCATGATTGAAAAAACCGTTTCCAATAGAGGACGATGACAGAAAGGATTGCTCCGAATTGTATGTTTACCGTAAAAGCTTTGACGAAGTCGGTGCTCTCCACACCAAGAATACTCTGTGTGATGATCATATGGCCTGTGGAAGAAACCGGCAGAAATTCGGTGATTCCTTCAACGATGGCAATGATAATTGCCTGAATAACGGTCATCAGTCTTTTGGTCTTTTCATGATGGCAAAAATCTCAATCACATAACCCGCAAGGATCAGGATCGGCGCCAGGGTAATCCGTCTGAAGCTGAAGATTTCGGGGTTGAATGTATTGGGGTCAGAGGACCCTCCGCCAACCATCAACAAAAATCCGGCAACAATAAAAGCAAGCCCGATCAGCATGAGCCGGTAATTTTCTTTGCCGAAAGCAAATTCACCCACGTTGGTTGTTTTCACCGGTTGTTCCTCACTCCTGGAAGATTTAGCGGCAGCCGGATTTTTTGTTTGATGCGGTTTCTTATCCATGGTACAAATGAAATTGGGGAGCAAAATTACAGAAAATTTAAGAATATCAGGTATATAATAAATCGGTGCGGATGCGAAGGTATTTGCGTACCGCCAGCCAGGTAGAAAACCAGGAGAGCATGGCGCCCAGGATAAAGATAAACGCAACCAGCACGATAAGCATGAATGGGTCCTGGAGTTCAACAAGCTCAGGAATCTCTTCAAGGGCAAAATAGGTGAGCAGCATGAGCATGAGCAATGCAATAAAAGCGCTGATAAGTCCATGAAAAATGCTGCGTAAAAGCAACGGCCTCCGGATGAATCCTTCGGTGGCGCCTACCAGTTGCATGCTGCGAATGATAAATCGCCTGGAATATACCGCCAGCCTGATGGTATTGTTGATGAGTACAATGGCGATGAACAGCAGAATACCGCTGAACCCCAGTAAAATGAAACTGATCTTTTCAATGTTGCTGTTGATTGCATCCACGAGTGATTTCTGATAAAAGACCTCCTTGATCTCCGGATTGGCCAGGAGCCGTTTTTCGATACCACGGAGGGTATCGGCATTGGCGTAAGGCGCTTTGATCCGCAGGTCGATGCTGGGCAGCAGGGGGTTATATCCCAGGAAACCAATAAAATCCTCGCCAAGGTCGGCTTTGAGCTTCTCCGCAGCACGGGCACGGGGGATGTACTCGCTCGATTTCACATAATACTGCCCGTCGAGGTTCTTCTTCAACTCGAGAATCCCGGCCTCCTTCACCTCTTCACGAATGGTGATGGAAAAGCCAATGTTTTCCTTCACATAGTCCGACAACATCCTGGCATGAAGAATGATCAGCCCCAGCAATCCCATCAGGAAAAGGACCAGGGTGATGCTGATGATGGTTGTAAACTGCGAGGTGGCAATCCTGCGCCGGTAATATCGTTCTTCGTGCTGACTCATTTTGCTTTCTCCTTCTTTTTCTTTTCCTTCTTCTTCTGTTTTTCTTCCTTCTTCTTTTCCTGCACCTGCGCTTTTTCATCATTGATCATCTCTTTTTGCGCTTTGGAGTTAAAACCCATTGTCGATTTTAACCCGCTCAGGGTGCTTTTCCAGAAAAAGTTGATGATCCCCTTATCTTTCGCCCTGTCGAAATAAATGACCCCGGTCTTCATTTTTCCCGCTTTTGTGGGGTTGTCGTTGTTAATAACCAGATCATTCGCAGCAAAATTGATCACGCCGGTTTTGATTTTTGTCCAGGTGGTTTGCTTTTTATCAAGAACTTCTATAGAAAGATCGTTGTAATAGAAGAGCAGATGTCCTTTTGCCAAATCATTGTTGGCAATGACCAGGGGGACCGTCAACTTTTTGATTTTGCCGCTCACTACCCTGGCCGGCAGGAGGTTTGTAAGCATGGGGTTGATCTCTGTCAGGTCAACGGGGCCCATATTGGCAGAAAAAGTAAAAATGTTTCGTGGGTCACCAAAATGGAACCGGACTGCAACATCCAGTTTCCCTTTGCCCATCAGATATGCCGTTCCTTTTAATTCAGAAACCAGCCCTGCCTGTAGTAATACTGAATCGTTGGTAAGCCCGGTAAAGGTCGCACTCATTTTATCAAAGAAAATGGTGCCAGGCTTTGGTCCAATCTGTTCGGCATAATTGGCTTTTCCGCTTTTCAGCATTACCGTATCGATCTTCAGATAGGTTTTCAGTTTTCTAATCCCATCCTGTGGCATGGGGGGTTTAAAACCAGGCCTGGGTGCAATTCGTTTGTCGCGGTAATCGTCAAGTGTGAGGGTGTCAATTGCCAGCAATCCTGCCTGAATCTTTCCTTCAAACAAGAGCGAGCGAAGATTCATGCGCTTTAGCAGGAGTTTGCTGATGCGAATGTCCATCCAATCGGTCTGGTACCCCAGCTTCCGGGTGTAATCATGCTGATTGTACAGGGGCTCAAGATGAAAATTGTTGATGTAAACCTCCGATGATTTTGTGGAAAGGCCAAGTTCACCAATTGAAATTTTATTCATGCCATTCTTCATCGGCAAACTGTATTCTCCCAGGGTGATGCGGATATCGTCGGCATTGAACAGCCTGTGTATTCCGGTATGGGCTGAATCAACGAGGATATGATCGATCATGATGTTGCAGACGGGAAATTTGTTTACCGTGATGGAATCCTGACTGCAATCAACAAACTCCAGTTTTGCATTTTCAACCATAAACTCCTTTACTTCAATGGATGTCAATCCTTTTGGCAAAGGAATTGACATCATTTTATCCTTCTTTTTGTCTTCGTTGGTCTTCGGTGTCATCCTCATGCGAAACACAGTGATTTCCGGACCAATGAACCGGATGCGTCTTACATCGATCTTCCGGTTCCTCACCGCATCCATCACATGAAACCCCCGGATACGAAACTGGTTGATGGTTAAACGTATTAACAGTGGCGACAAGGTATCTGTTTGTGAATGGGTCCTGTAAAATGCGGTGTCGGGTATCAGCGAAAACTTGTCGAGGGTAAGATCGCCCAGTATAACATTCAGCGAAAGGCTGCCGATCTCAGCCTTGTACAGTCCTTTACTCTCGCGGCTCACCGTTTCGGTGAGATAGTTGCGGAGGATTTTTCCATAATAGAAATATCCGATGGCAAAGGAAATTCCTGCTAACAATATCACGACTGCCAGGAACCAAAGGACGATCTTGAGAATTGTTTTTGCTTTCATTGTTTTTGTTTTTTCTGTTTTTTAATTTCCCGCTGAATTTTTGAGTTCACGCCAACACTTGATTTGATTCCGCTCAGCGTGCTTTTCCAAACGAAATTAAAAAAACCTTTTGACATTTCACGTTTAAAATAAATAATCCCGTTCCTCAGTTTGCCATCCTCATTCGGATTGCCTCCGGCCAGAAAGAGGTTGGCCACTTCAGTGATCAGCCATGGCTCCACATGATTCCAGGTACCAGCCTTTGTGGGTTGAATATTGATGGCAAGGTTTTGATATCTGAAGGTCATCATACCGGTTGCCAGGGTGTTGCTGGCGTTCATCTGAATAATTTCGGTGGAGGAGGCAGTTCCACGCTTCACCGAGACTGGCATCAGTTTCGACAACATGGGGTTGATGGCGGTCAGGTCCAGTTCGCCGATGGTGGCACGCACTGTAAAAGTGTCTCTGGGGTGATCGGTTTGAAAATGAAACCATGCTTCCAGGGGGGCCGCACCCATCAGGCGCGCTGCTCCGTGCAAGTTGAGCGAGCCTGACGGGGTGGTCGACTCCGACAGGGTGGTGAACCCCGTCAGGGTGGCATTCATCCGGTCAAAAAATATACGGCCCGGCTCATCGCCGTTTTGTTCTTCGTAGGAGGCAAAGCCATTTGTAAAGGCAATGGTGTCAATGCGAACCGGAAATTTTATTCGTGAAACCATCCGGCCGGGCAGGAGTGGACGGAGCATGGTGTCGGGGGGCAGGCGTTTGTCGAGATAATCACTGAGTTTAACATTGGCCATCGTCATCTTTGAAACATGCAGTTGCCGTTCGCTGACCAGCTTCCGGAAATCAATCTGCGACAGGTTTATCCTGGGAATTCTTAATTCAATCCGGTCGGTTGAATACACCATTCTGCGGGAAAAATCCGCTCTGCTGAAATTCGGGATGACATTGATCGAATCGATAAATGCACTGGCCGATCCCGTTGACAGGCCAAACCTGCCAATGGCAAAAGTGTACAGGCTGTCGTTCGAAACCCATGAATAACCAGGGGCCGAAAAGGCAATGTCGTCGGCGTTGAACAACGGTGTACCGGTCGGGTTCGACCGGGTGGCAGAATCGACCCTGAACCGGGTTACATCAAGCATGATATCTGCCATGGAATATGACTTGGTTTTCCCGGCCTGATGCATGATCAACCCAACCCTGGCTCCGGCAATGGAAATTTTCCTCACCGCCAGGGTCTTGATAAACGGCGGAACTTTAATTTCGGATTTGGGATTTGGGATTTGGGATTTGGGATTTTTCTTTTCATCCTGCCTGAACTCCACCTCTACCAACGGGTTGTCCACCTTCAGCTCTTCCAGCAGCCACTGGTTGTCGAATATCGCCCGGTCGAAGTAAAATCCGTTAAACCGGATTTCCGGGATGGTAATGGTGGCCATGCTTTTTCGGTCGGGTATTTCATTCCACCCTTTCAATGGCGTCACTTTAACGCCTTGCAGGGTGATGTTGGCAGGATAGGAATGAACCTCCAGGCTCCGCGCTTCGAGGGCATATGCGCTGTCGGAAATAACGGCCCGCAAAGGGAAAACCTTTAACTGCAGCGAATCAAATTTAATGAGTCCGTCATGAATTCCAGGTTCAGGGATATGAACCGTGGCATCAACCACCGAAAACTCAATATCTTTCAGTGAAAAATAGGAAGCTTTGCGGTCTTCTTCCCCATCGTAGGAAAATGCGCCTTTTCGTACCAGGCAACGACCAATCTCCAGCGTGTGCACAAAAGCGTTGGTTTTTAGTAGCTGTGTCTCTTCAGGGGGCCCGGCCGGACGAAGGCTGTTGCTGGCTTTGATCGAGAGCGACGGGTCGTCAAACACAACCTGGTTGGCTTTGAGAATTTTTTCGAGAAAGAGTTTTTTGTGGTTCAGTCCGGTGAGCCGAAGTTTACGCAAAGTGAACGCCAGGGCCATCGGGTGCAGTCTTTTAACCCGTGAATTGAATACCATCGGATCGGCCGATTGATACACCCGGATGTTTTCGGCTTCAATCAGCGAATCCCGCGTGATGATATGCGCACGACCTGCCTGGAGGTGTTTCAGGCTGTCGGGCGAAACAAGAGAAAAGGATTGAAGGTCGAGATTGAAATCCTGACTGTAAAAGTATCCCTGCTCGTTCATCCCATGCACCGAATCGATGAGAAACTGCTGCATGGTGAGGTCAAAACTGCTGGTGGCAATGGGAATCTCCCGGCCATTCAGGCTGGCCGAATATTTAACAAATCCCTGATTGATGTCGATCTCATTTCCCCTGATCATCCACAAATACTTTTTTAACAGATCGTACACCACATCTTCATTTTCCGTTTCGAAAAAATCCCTGGGGTTTTTAAACCTGGGATCAGGGTTCTCCGATAGTCGGAAACGGGTGTACATGATCTCCGGCTCCCGGATGATGAGCCGGTTGAAATCAAGGATCCTCCGGTTGAAGACCTTTTTCAGGTCGATTCCGGTAAAGATGAGCCTGGGTAAATTGACAAACATCGTGTTCCGCCGGTTTTCCGTTAGAAGCAAATTCTTTTTACTGTTGGGAAAAATGCTGGCTTCACGTACATCAATCAGCGACTGCCGGGTGGAAAAACGGATGGCAGCAGCATTTACCGTATGAATACCATCGCGCAGCAACAGCGAAATCCGTTCCAGATCCAATTCAATGGCGCGGGAATAAAAAATCCTCGACCGATCAAGGTGTGCAAGGGAGTCGAGCCTGAAATGATTAAGCTCAAGGTTGACTTTTCCAATACGCAATTCGGGCCTTGTATCGGCAACTTTGCCGTAAAACTCAAACGACCCATTGGTGAGATGCAACGAGTCAATGGCAATAAACCGCAGTTGTTGGGCAACCACAGTGTACAATCCATCCAGGGTGATTTTTTTCTTCGATTTTTTCCTGACCACCCCTCCGGTTGATGGTTGATTCCGATACACCTGGATGAAGAAATCGGAGAGATTCACCGATTTCACTTCTACTTCCCGGTCGGTCATGGCCCGATACAAGTCAACCCCTTTGATCGAAAATGCAGGAAGGTCTATCCTGAACAAATCACCACTCTGCACCTGTCTGATTTTTTCTGATTTGAAATTGGGGGTCAGGGAGATTTTTTTTCCGTAAAGGATCGATTTTGTCAGCGAGAAACCTATCTCGTCTGCTTCGAGCATATAAAGACTGTCAGCAAGTTGTGTTTTAAAATTGTGAACAATCAGGTCGATATCGCGCGAGTAAAAAACCCGTTCACGGTTGTAGTAGCTGAAAGGGTTCACCGAAACATCCTTCAGAATCGTGCTGAATTCATACGCTCCGGTCATTTGTTTGCTTGTATTCTCCCCAAAAGTGGTAAAAAGAATTCCATGGTTTACCTTAACCGAATCGATGTGAAAATCGTTGAAAACACCCGAAACAGCCGGATAGAGATCTTCATAAATCACCCGCCACTTACTGCGTTTGGCAGCAAGGGTATCGGGATAACCTACGATGCTGATCAGGGGCCGTTCAACCGTCAGCTGGCGAAAGTTGATCCGTTTGCCGGCGTAGATCTGCCTGAAATGAACCTTGTCGATGATGAGCGAGGAAAAAGATATCCGGTACAACGATCTGGCCATTTTGCCCTGTGCCTTTAGCCGCTGGTATTGAGCAGTGTCGGGAATCAGAGCAAAACTGTCGAGCGAAACCCTTCCCGTAAGGATGTTCACATGCACCGTTTTAAAGTCGGCCTTGTAAAGCCCTTTGCTTGAAACACGGATTTTTTCCTGCAGATAGTTCCTCAGAAACCAGTTGCCAAAGTAATTGAAACCAAAGAAAACCCCCAGAAATAACATTAGCAGCAAAACTCCCAGGATGGTTATAATTTTCCACCCGATATGCCTCCGGCGCTTTTTTGGGGGTGTACTATTTTCTGTTTCCTGTTCGGCCATGAAGCAAGTTGCTTGATGTTTCAAAGGTATGCATTTTCAGGGTTCATCTGAAATGCCTAATTTTGCCAACAACCCCTGACGGTTGTCTCAAAAGGCAAATCTTTATAAAAACCTTTGAGACAGCCTCTTGGGGGTGTGTACATCATAACCCCAACCCCAATGGACTACAACTTCCCCGAAATCGAAAAAAAATGGCAGAAATACTGGGTGGATCA
>JBAXFM010000048.1:0-23261 GCA_037139855.1 Bacteroidota bacterium | reverse complement strand
TTTCCAGTGTTAAACCAAAATATCAGATCACTGGTATGATTGCGATCGATCAGAATAATTTTTATTATACATTTGAATGATTTTCATAACGGGTTGCGGTTAATAAAAATAATAACGGGTTTGCTGCTATCAGGTTTATGAAAACTTTGAAATGATTTGTGATAATAACTCCCTTAAGTGACCATCATATGAACCAGATCCGTCCGTGGCTTTACATCGGAAAATACCGCGAAACAACAGATGAGCATCTGCTGAAATCTCATCAGATCGGTGCAATGCTGCAATTGGCTGAGCTGGTTGAGCAACCAGGTATTGTGTCCCTGTATCTTGCCGTGGAAGATGGTGAACCCCTTTCACCGGAATTGTTGAAAGCAGGGATCGACTTTGTGAAAGCCAGCAAAAACGATGGCCGGAAAATCCTTGTCTCCTGCGGAGCGGGCATCAGCCGATCCGCTTCCTTCGCCATTGCATCGCTTAAAGAAATCGAACAACTGAATTTGCTGGAAGCATATAGGGAGGTAAAACTGCATCATCGTGATTCGATGCCACATCCTGTATTGTGGAAATCATTGTGCGGATATTTCCATGAAGATATATCATTTGCGAAGATGCTCCGGGCATAACAAGTCAATGATATTTCAAGATGAAGAATTAGCGTCCAACATCAATTTAATGCCCTACCTTTGTTGAGAGTGAATTGCTCCAATTTGAATATTCAACTCTTGATCTATTAAAAAACCCATGGCTAAGAATATTATCTTTCGCGGATGTCCTGGCATGGCCAGCAATCACATGATAATAAATGAAACAAATCCGAACAACCCGACGCAAGATGATGATTGCAAAAATGAAATTGCAGATTTTGAGGTAAATTCAGAATGCATGATCAATATATGGCAGGATCTGTTTTGTATAGTGACCATGGATGGAAAATTTCAGAAAGTCAGCCAGGCATGGGAGTCCATCTTAGGATTTAAGGAAGAGGAGATGGAGGGGAAAAACTACATGGAGCTTATCCATCCGGAAGATATTGATAGCGCCATGAAACATATGACGGCCATGTCGCAGGGAGGCAAAACCATCAATTTCATCAATCGTTTCCAGCATAAGGATGGTTCATACAAATGGTTTGAATGGAGAGCTGTGGCGGGTGAAGATAAGAACCTGATCTTTGCTGTTGCCAGGGAGGTTTCACAGTATAAGGCGATCGAAAATGAAATCAGTCACAAAACCTGGGCCCTGAATGAGCGGCTTAAAGAGATGAACTGCCTCTATGCTGTTACCAACAGTTTACAGGATATTAACAGCTCCCCGGAGAAGGTCATCCCAAAACTTTTTCATCCTATTATTAATGCGTATCAGTATCCGCAAATAACAGCCGTTAAAATTGTTGTTGAAGGTATCGTCTTTACCTCTGACAATTTTACTGAATCGGAATGGAAGCAGTCATCCATAATTCATGTTTCAGAACAGGAAGGCGGAATAATTGAAGTCAGCTACCTGGAAAAGATGCCCATGTTTGATGAAGGCCCTTTTTTAAAAGAGGAAAGGACCCTGATCGATTCACTGGCCAACCTCATCGGGCAGTTCATCTCCCGTTCTGCCAGTTACCGCCAGACTTTGTTGCTTGCCTCCGTGATGGATGTTTCCATTGATGCCATCGGCACTTTCAGATTTGACGGAACGATCCTTTCATGGAGCAAAGGAGCAGAGCGGCTTTATGGCCTGACGGCCAAAGAAATCATCGGCGGTAATATTGCATCGATTAATCCTAAAAACACCAAACAAGACCTTGAAGACTTTGTATCTCAATTAAAAGAGGGAAAATCCATCGAAGGATTCGAAACTCAGCGGATTAAACCCGATGGCACAATCCTGGATGTATTTGTTGCGATGACGCCGATCAAAAACGCTGAAGGAGTTTATGACAGCTTTATCACTATTTTGCATGACATTTCAGAGCGGAAACAGCAGGAACGCAAACTTCAGCAGAGTGAAGCGCAATTCCGCCTCCTGGCCGAAAATATCACTGATGTAATATGGACCCTTGATATTAACGGTAAGTTTCTTTATGTCAGTCCATCCGTGGAGAAATTACGCGGCTATACACCTGAAGAGGTTATGCAACAAAACATGTTAGAAGCACTAACGCCATCATCCTCTGAAAAAGCCCTCGCCTTACTTGGCATATCAATACCGTTGATATTGGGGGGAGAACGTCCTCCACCTGAAACTATGATACTGGAGCATACTTGTAAAGGTGGCACCACTGTTTGGACAGAGGTTTCAGTAAGCAGTATTTTTGATGATGCAGGCAAATTCCGTTTTTTCCTTGGAGTTACCCGCGATATTACGGCGAGGAGGAACCTTGAAAAAGAGCGTGACCAGGAGCACATACTTCTGAAGACCTTGATAGATAATTTCCCTAGTTCAATCTGGTTTTTCGACAAGGACTTCAGGAAAACCATTGTCAATAATCTCCACTTAAAACGTGTTGCAAAAACCCTGGGCAGAGATACCATCACCGAGGAAGAGATCATCGGGAAAACCAACTTCGAGGTTTACACGGGGGAGATTGCCAGTGAATATCTTAATCAGGACAAGTCGGTACTTCGCGACGGGAATGTTATACTCAATATCGAAGCCTGTACAAAAGGTGAAAATGACGAGCCATTATGGGAGTCCATCTCAAAACTTCCCATTCACAACAAGGAGGGGGAGATATTAGGGATGCTCGGCATTGCCAATGACATTACCGAAAGGAAACAGGCGGAGCACCTGAATAAACTGAATTCAGACCGGATTGCAGCCCAATACCGGATGAGTTTTCTGGAAGACAAATCAGAAGAAGAAATTATTGCCATGGCACTTGAGGAGGCTTTAAAACTAACGCAGAGCGAATCAGGCTTTTTCCATTTTGTGGATGAAGCACAGACAAACCTCTATATGACCGGGTGGTCATCCTCCGTGACAAGAAACTGCAATAATCCAGTGAGCACCCATTACCCTGTTACCGAAGCTGGAATATGGGCTCAATGCATTCAATCGCATAAACCATTTCTGTGCAATGATTACCAGGGCTACCCGGTTAAAAAAGGATTGCCTGATGGTCATTTCAACCTGATCCGGTTCATCACCTGCCCGGTTATTGAAAACGAAAAGGTGACCCTGGTCATTGGTGTAGGCAATAAAAACTTCCCTTATGAAGAAATTGAGGCTGCACAGTTGGGCACATTCATGGAAGAGGTTTGGAAGATCATCAAAAAGGCCAGGTTGATTGAAGAGCTCAGAATCGCCATGCAGAAGGCGGAAGAATCGAACAGGCTCAAAACTTCCCTCATGCTTAATATGAGTCATGAATTCAGGACCCCGCTAAACGGTATCCTGGGATTTGCCGGTTTACTGAAAGACACGGTGAATGATGAAGATGCAAGAAGCATGGCCGAATATATAACTATGTCGGGCAAACGGCTGTTGGTCACACTCACCTCAATTCTGGAGCTTTCTCAGCTTGAATCAAATAAAAAGATTATCAACCTCACCGAAGTCAACCTCTCTGACTTGTCGCATAACGTGATCTCGAAGTTTTCCGAATTACTGGATTTCAAAAAGTTGCAGCTTTCAGAAATGATCGAAGAAAACCTTGTTCTTCACACCGACCAGGGGGTTGTTTCGAACATTTTTTATTATCTCATCGATAATGCGATCAAGTATACCGATGCAGGCCAGGTATGGGTTTCTCTTCAAAAAACGACTAAAAACGGGGCCGATTATCTTGTTTTCCGCATCAGGGACACAGGGATTGGCATCAGCGACGAACAACTTAAGTTTATCTTCGAGCCTTTCAGGCAGGGCAGTGAGGGAATTGGCAGGCGCCATGAAGGCAACGGACTGGGATTAACGCTGTGCAAAAAATTCCTTGACATACTTGGAGCCAGCATGGAGATTGAAAGCCGTGTGGAAATGGGATCAACCTTCTCCGTTTTCTTCAGTGTACAACCATCTGCAGAACCTCTTAAAATTCTTCCGGAAGTAGAAACAAAGAGTCCGGGAATAGCGATTACTGACAAAAAGGGTGGAGCCAAACCCCGGGTTCTTGTTGTGGAGGACAATGAGATCAATGTGGAACTTATCATGATGTACCTTGACGACCGTTTTATCGTGGAGAAGGCCCTGAATGGGAAAATGGCTCTAAAGCTGGCCTCAATAAACGACTATGATCTGATTTTGATGGATATTAACCTGGGAAGCGATATGGACGGCATTGAAGTGACCCGCGAAATCCGGAAAATGAAGAAAAATGAAAACCTGCCGATCATCGCTGTTACCGGTTATGCGACCGATCGTGAAAAACAGGCTATACTTAGTCATGGGCTCAACGACTATCTCTCAAAGCCTTTTACCAGAGAGGAACTGTATACTGTAATAAAACGTGTGATAGCATAAACAAGACGCAATTGGTCATTCTTACTTCGTAAATCGCTAATCTTAGTTCGGGAATCTCTTTATGAACACAAGTGCAAACATAAAAATTGGTCTGCTACATTCCCTAAGCGGAACAATGTCGCTAAGCGAAAGATCATTGCTTGATGCAGAGTTAATGGCCATTGAAGAGATCAACCTGGCTGGAGGTATTTTATCCCGCCGTATTGAACCTGTGATCAAAGATGGAGAATCCACCCCTGAAGTATTTTCAGCAAGAGCCAATGAATTCTTTGACTCAGGAATCGATACACTTTTCGGCGCCTGGACTTCAGCCTCCAGAAAAGCCATAAAACCCATTGTGGAATCACGGTTCGGATTGCTGTTTTTTCCCGTTCAGTATGAGGGGCTCGAAGAGTCCCCAAGCATCATTTATACGGGAAGTTGCCTGAATCAACAGATAAACACATCTGTTTTATGGTCACTTGAACATTTCGGGAAATTTTTTTTCCTGCTTGGATCCGATTATGTTTTTCCACGCGCAGCCAACCGTTTGATATGTTCCGTCGTTAGAGAAAACAATGGTCATATTTCTGGTGAACGTTACTTTAATCTGGGCACTCAGGATTTCCGGGAGGTCATTCAGCAAATTAAAGAATTAAAACCTTCCGTGATTTTCAACACCCTTAATGGAGACAGTAATGTTGGTTTTTTTCGGCAGGCAGGTGAAGCTGGATTATTGCCTTCATCGTTCCCGGTCATGTCGGTCAGCCTTACTGAAACCGAGGTACAGGTCATTGGAGAGAGTACCAGGGGACACTATGCATGCTGGGGATATTTTCAGAGTCTGAAGAACGATGAGAATGCCAGGTTCATCCGGAATATCAAACAACGTTATGGAGAAGATAAAGTTTGCACTGCTCCCATGGTGATGGCCTATTCCCAGATCTACCTTTGGAAACAGGCCGCAGAAATGGCCGGGACATTTGAACCATTAAAGGTAACTGAAAAACTTCCGGGATGTTCATTCCTTAGTCCGGCTGGTCAAATAAGTATCGGTTCAAATCATCATATTGCAAAAAGTATAAGGATAGGCAAAGTGAATGAGTTCGGACAGTTTGACGTTTTGTGGGAGAGCAAAACAGCGATCAACCCACAGCCCTGGCTTGGCCTGGAAGATGTTGACTTTCCAAGAAAGTCGCTGGTAAAACAATGCATGGCCTCCTTTCCCGATCTCCTCTTCCAGAATTCGCTTTTGGAACAACAGATTAATAAATCCTTCATTCTGGAGGGTGAATTGAAACAGTTGAATGCCAACCTTGAGAATATCATTGAACAACGCACCCGTCAGCTCTGCGAAATGGTTGATGAACTGCGAATAGCAAAAGGGAAGGCTGAAGAAGGCGACAAACTGAAAACCTCCTTGCTTATGAATATGAGTCATGAACTGAGAACACCTATCAACGGTATTCTTGGATTCGGAGACATCTTAAGGGATCAGCTTAAGGATCCGGAGCAAAAGAAAATGGCAAGTCACATCTCCAACCTTGGACAAAAACTACTGGTGACATTTACCTCCATGTTACAGCTTTCAATACTTGAGGCGGAAAAAAGCCAGCCTGATTACCAGGTATGCAACCTGGGCAACCTGGCCCGGGAAGAAATCATTAAATTCAAGCAGCATGCTGCATTGAAAAAAATAACCATCAAAGAAGACATAGATGCAAATATCCAGTTCCGTACTGACACAAACATGTTTTCCGATATTCTCTTCTTCCTGCTTGACAATGCATTAAAATTTACTGAAGCAGGGTATATCTGGGTTAATATACATCAGGCAATAGAAAATAACACCCGTAAAATTACAATAAGCATCAGGGATACAGGAATCGGGATCAAAGATGAACAGATGAAATACATCTTTGATGCATTCAGGCAGGGAAGCGAAGGCATCGGCAGATCCCATTCAGGCAATGGCATGGGGTTGACACTTTGCAAACGTTTTATCACCCTTCTTGGAGGACAAATCAGCGTAGAAACAACTGTTGGAACAGGATCTACATTTACCGTTTCGTTTTCAACCCCTGAAGAAATCAACATCCCTGCGAATCCCGAATCATTGGATAAAGCGCCCGTTTTAAATGTGGACGCAAATACCAATATATCAATCCCTGCGAAGAACAAACTTCATTTACTGGTGGTTGAGGACAACCCTGCCAATGCTGAGCTTGTTGTTATGTACCTGAAAATGCATTATCATATCGATGTTGCATTCAACGGGAAACTTGCAGTAAAATATGCCTGGCAGAATAAATATGACCTTATTCTGATGGATATCAACCTCGGAGGAGCAATGGATGGAATACAAGCTACCCGGGAGATACGGTCACTTGAAAATTATGAAGATGTCCCGGTAATTGCTGTAACAGGCTACTCGACAGATGCTGAAAAACAACAAATTCTTGACAAAGGATTGACTGACTTCTTGTCAAAACCATTCAGTAAAGAGGAACTATTAAACATGATTGAAAAATGGATCAAGAAAAACAAGTAATCAAAATCTCCATTTATAATAGAGCCAAAAGATTAAAAAAAAAGAATGATCAGGATGATTTTAAGCAATCATCCCTTTTGGAATATGTCATTCCCAACCGAACAGTTAACCTTAACCTTAACTATTGTGAGTTTGTTTCAAATAGGGTGAAATTTTCTGGTATAATTCCACTCTGTCAATAGGAGTTTTGCAGATCGAACCATACATGCCAGATGCCATGACCTTGAGTTCCTCAGGCGTGGTACTACAGGCAAAGATCGGCAGGTTCTGATAATAGTAGCCTTCCATTGATCGAATGGCCATTGCTGCATCATACCCATTTAATACAGGCATCATAAGATCCATCAGCACCACGTCATAAACATCTTTCGACACCATTTCAAGGGCAATTTGCCCATTTGAGGCTAAATCAGCTGATACATGCCATTGCTCAAGAATATGGTGTATCAGGCGTTGGCTAATGAAGTTGTCCTCCACGACCAGGACACGCAGGCCTTTAAGGCTTTTGAATTCATAATTATCCATAGTGCACAGTTCATAGTTCATAGATCATAGTTCACCGAAATAGGATAGTATAACAATAACTATTCCATCAATGCACAAACACGTCAACTTGCTGATTATGTATAATTTAAATATCGGGGAAATAAGGCTGTTTTTCTCAAAATGAGACAGTTTTTTCCGAGATTGGGACGAGATGTTTTTTCTGCAAATCCCGCAACGCTCTTAATCGAAAATTAAAGGAACTTCATGAATGGCACAAAGGCTGCGGTTTTGGCCTTATAGTCTGCCCAGTCAGGATGGGTCAGGTATTTCTTTTCCAGCATTGGAACCCCTGAAACAAACCGAAGTAACAGGGTAATGATCACCGGGCTTACGAGGGTGTACCATCCATGGGAGAATGATAATGCATAGCAGCTGATACCCCACCAAACGAGCGCCTCTCCGAAATAATTCGGGTGCCGGGAAATTGACCACAAACCGGAGGTGATAATTTTCCCCCTGTTCGCCGGATTCTTTTTAAATTCACCCAATTGATAATCGGCGATGGTTTCAAACAGAAACCCAAAGCCAAAGACTAGCAGGCCCAATGAGTCCCACATGCCAAGCGGGCCTCCGTTTCCGGCGTTGATAAACCAGATGGGTGTTGAAATGATCAACATAAACAGTCCTTGAAGCATAAAAATCTGAAAATAACTGCGAATGATAAAATATTTCCAGGTGTTACGCCAACCTTTATACCTGAAATCCTCTCCTATTCCATTATTTCGAACCATAATATGAAAAGATAACCTCAACCCCCACAGCAACACAAGCAGACTTACGATCATTTTCCGAAGGTCAACTTCACCAGATTGAATAATGGTATAAACAGCAATAATAATGAAACCCACTCCCCAGGCAACATCCACGATGGAATTATCTTTCCGCAGCAGGGCCAGGATAAATATGATGGTCATATAAAGAAAAATAACCAATCCTACCTCAATGACGGCATTTTCAAAATCAACCATACTGAATAAGAATTACGAATTACGAATTACGAATTTGATCAAACATGACGACATTGAAAATATTTCCTGTTTACCGTTTACTTGTCCACTTGTCCACTTGCCCACCCTTTTTTACTCGAACATCAACGAAACACAAGCTATTCCGGGACCTATGTTGGCGGTAAGGGCAGGCGAAGCATGATCAATGAATACCGGTTTTTTGCCAGTCAGCTTTTCCATTTCCACAGCATACCATTGAGCAGCAGACGGATTATTCGCATGGGTAATGGCATACTCCCATATTTTCTTTCCCTGGGTAATCTTGATGATGTTCTGCATAACTTTTTTCATGCTGCCTTTTCCTGAAAAGGATTTTGAGAAAAGAGATGCTTTCCCTTCGTCATCGATGATAATAACCGGTTTCAGATCAAGCAGTTTTGCAACGAAGCTTTTCAAAGGACTCACTCTGCCGCTGCGAACAATATATTTAAGTGTTGTAACACTGACCCGTACAAATGATTTCAACTTCCACTCCTCTATCCGGGATACAAGTTCATCGTGTGACATGCCATTTTCGAGCTCCCGCGCAGCCCTGAGTACAATTAATCCCAGTCCGGCGGTAAGTGTTTTGGAATTGATCACATCGATCTTTTTTCCGGTGCGGCTGATAACATCTTTGGAACCTTTTTCACTGCTCGACCAGGTGCCGCTCAGGGCCTGACTGAGATGAATGCCAATGATACTATCGTAATGGGTGGCAAGGTACTCGAATTTGTTTTGAAATTCCTTTGAAGCAGGCTGAGCAGAAGTAGCATTTACATCCGATTTTTCCTGCATCGCATAAAACTGGGGTGGGTTTATCGTAAGGCGGTCTAAAAAATAGGTCTCACCAAAATGAACTGAAAGTGGAACAACGTGAATCTGGTAATTATCAACGATTTCCTTGGGTAAATCACAAGTTGAATCGGTAACCAGGGCAATGGGGTTTTTACGGTTGAACTGAATTTCATTCTGCATCACCATATCATCCACTTTCTGATAGGTGATGCTGCCAAACTGCTGCAATTGAGAAAATACCTCGGCAGGAAAATCGGTATGAATATGTACTCTTATTTTCTGAGGACTTCCGGCAACGACCAAAGAGTCGCCGCAATGCTGAATAAAGTTTCTGATTTTATGTTTATCAAGCTGATTGCCCGAAAGCAAGGCTTCGGTACAAAACCTGAAGGTAATGACGTCGTGTGGCATTTCAACCATTTCGTCGGATGCAGAAACGACAGACTCATGACTTCTCATGGCCTTCTCTGCACCCATGGTAAAAAAATCCATGAAACCTTCGAGCCAGAAAACAAAGCCTTTTGCTCCTGCATCCACTACATGCGAACGGGCAAGCACTTCGAGTTGATTCGTAGTAGCCGCCAGGGATTCAAGCGCTCTGCCATAGGCCTCAACCAGCAATTTTGTAAAATCATCAAATGTATCCTTTAGCAGATACACATACTCAGCCCAATCCTTGATAACCGTCAGGATGGTCCCTTCCACAGGGTTGGCAATGGCGTCATAAGCGTAGGCAACAGCCTTCTTCACACTTTCGGCAAATGATTGAACCGTTAATGCCTCATTTGGGTTTATTTCATTGCTGAACCCATAAAGGAACTGGGCAAAAATAATCCCGGAGTTTCCTCTGGCGCCTATCAGCGCTGCATCAGCAAGAGCCACAGCCGTTTGCTTCAGATTCTCGGTCGGTATAATCGCGTCCATTATTGAACGCATGGTGGAGGCAAGGTTGGTTCCCGTATCAGCATCGGCAACCGGAAAAACATTTATCTTGTTGAGTAGTTTTTGTTGTTCGAATATTCGTTGAGCGCCGGCAAGAAATGAGTAATAAAGTTGTTTTCCATCAAGCTCCTTTATCTTTAGCACAATTTCTGTCAATCGTTAAAGTTTTAGAACGCACAAATGTACTATTATTTTTTTTATGATAATTCAGTCAAATTTGTTTGATTATATCCTTCGGAAGGACAAGACAATATCTATTTAACTGTATATCAACTCATTTGAAACTACAAATTTAATACAGAATTCATTTGAACCTTTGCATACCGAATTCAGAATATGAAAACATATTTTTGAATTATCAGGTAAACGTAAAAAATTCTTAATTTTGCAACGAAACCTTCTTATAGTTCTAACCCTTAATAAATAATTAAATATGAAAAAGATTGTTTTTTCATTTGTATTTTTGATGTTCACAGCTTTTATTGTTAATGCACAGGATGCAGCACCAGCAGAACAACCCGTTAATCCAAATGCACCCGAAATTTCATTTGACAAGACCGTTCATGATTACGGTTCCATTATCCAGGGCGCTGATGGCACCTGTGAATTCAAATTCACCAACATTGGCAAAGAACCTTTGATTTTATCCAGGCCACAATCCTCCTGTGGCTGTACTGTTCCAACCTGGCCGCAAGAACCGATCCTTCCAGGGAAAAGTGATGTAATCAAGGTAACTTACAACACCAATAATATCGGGGGTATCAACAAAACTGTAACGGTAACTTCAAATGCTAAAACTGCAAGGGTTGTATTACAAATTAAAGGTACGGTTAATCCCAAACCTGCTACCACCATGCCAGAGAAACCTGCCGAACAAGGCGCTGCACCAATCACAAAATAAATTATTCATAAATACCTAAGCATCTAGCCAGCTAAAAGCTGGCTTTGGTGCTTTAATAAAACTACTCGTCATGCCAACTATTTCTCAGCGCGGACTTTTATGTCCTCCCTCCCCGATCCGCAAACTCGTGCCTTTTTCAGATGAAGCCAAGAAAAGGGGAATTAAAGTTTATCACCTCAACATTGGCCAGCCGGACATTGAAACACCGGCCAATGTGCTTGAAAAAATCAGAAATACCGATCTGAAGGTAATAGAATACAGCCATTCGGCCGGAATTCTCTCCTACAGAAAAAAGCTTGTTGAATATTATCAGCATGTAGGCATCGAAGTCACTCCCGATCAAATGATTGTGACCACTGGTGGTTCAGAGGGTATTCAGTTTGCTTTGCTCACTTGCCTGAACCCGGGAGACGAGATCATCATACCTGAACCGTTTTATGCAAACTACAACGGCTTTGCCATCGCCGCCGGCGTTGTGGTTAAACCAATCGCGTCCTATATCGACAATGGGTTCGGTCTGCCACCCATGAGTGCCTTTGAAGAAGCAATCACCCCCCGAACCAAGGCCATCATGATTTGCAATCCGAACAATCCTACAGGGTACCTTTATTCCAAAGAAGAACTGGGCCTGCTGCGGGATATCGTTAAAAAACATGACCTATATCTGTTTTCAGACGAGGTTTACCGCGAATTCTGTTATGACGGCAATCAGCATTATTCAGTAATGAATCTTGAAGGAATTGATCAGAATGTTGTATTGCTCGATTCCATCTCAAAACGATACAGCGCATGTGGCGTTCGCATCGGGGTGATGATTTCCAAAAACAAGGAAATCATCGGTACCGCCATGAAGTTCGCCCAAGCCCGGCTGAGTCCTCCCACATTTGGCCAGATTGCCGGTGAAGAGGCAGTGAATACACCTGAAAGTTACCTTGTCAAAGTGCTGGAAGAATATGTAAAGCGCAGAGACATCGTGGTTGAATCAATCAACAGAATGGATGGTTGCTTTTGCCCGAACCCCGGAGGAGCATTCTATGCTGTTGCCCGCTTACCCATTGATGATTCTGATAAATTTTGTCAATGGCTGCTGGAAGATTTTAATTTTGAAGGACAAACCGTCATGCTTGCCCCTGCCACAGGGTTTTATTCCACCCCTGGACGAGGAAAAGATGAAGTTCGCATCAGCTACGTGCTGAACCTCTCCGATCTTAAAAATGCCATGAAGTGCATGGAAGAAGGGCTGAAGGTTTATCCGGGAAGGAAATAGGGTGGACACGACTTGTCAATACAGCAGGTACCTCCTCCTGATCTTCTTAAACTTTTCAATTCCGGTCTTCCAGCTCTTTCGAATCTCTTTTTCCGATTTCTTTTGGATTATTTGATTCTTTAAAATTCCAGTGCCTGCTAATTTATTAAAATAGTCGGTAAAAAAAGGGGTGGCGGTGTCATTCCAGGCCTGATAGGCTTTCATTAACCAATGCAAAAGAATTTTCCCGGATTCTGTGGGATTGTCGGTATAAAATTTCCTTAAATCTTCACCCCGGCACTTCAATCCTTCCAACGGCGGATGAAAGCCCGATCCGGGGGCGCTTTCAGGTATAAATGTAAACACACCATAATCTAAATCAGGATGTCCGTATACCTCAAAGGGAAATAACGTGCCACGCCCGACACTGATATGGGTTCCTTCGAAAAAGCATAGCGAAGGATATAGGTTGATAGCATTCAGATTGGGTAAATTTGGCGATGGTTTTGCAGTCAATTCGCAGCGGGTCTGATGGGTATATTTTGCCAGTGGAATAACCCTAAGGTCGCATCTGACTCCATTTTTCAACCATCCTTCTCCATTGACCATTTGTGCATATTCACCAATGGTCATACCATACACTACAGGAACCTCATGCAGGCCCACAAACGAAGCATACTTCTTTTCCAGAACCGGACCATCAATATAAAAACCGTTTGGATTAGGCCGGTCAAGCAGTATCAATGGTACTTTATTCTCAGCGCAGGCTTCCATCACATAGCTCAAGGTCGAGATGTAAGTGTAGAAGCGAACTCCAACATCCTGAATGTCAAATAAAATAAGATCCAGTGATTTTATATCTTCGGCTACAGGCTTTTTACCGGCGCCATAAAGTGACACAACCCGGATACCTGTTGCAGAATCAACGCTGTTTCCGATGGTCTGCCCTGCCTGGGCAGATTTGCGAAAACCATGCTCAGGCGAGAAAATTCGTGAAACATGAAAGCCTTGATTTACAAGAAGGTCAACAATATTGATATTCCCGGTCACTGACGCCTGATTGGCGACTACACCAATCTGCTTGCCATTCAGTAACGGAAAATACAATTCTTTTTGTTCAGCTCCTGTCATGATCTGGGCATTTATTGCCGGAGGCAACAGTGCCAAAATCATCAGAAAAACAATAACCATCACTCTGCCAATCCACCTCATAAATCATCAAAAAAACCTATACTTTTGCAAAGTAAAGATTTCTTTGATTGAATACTGAATTTTTTCTGGCAAATCGTCTTATTTCACGCAGCAAGGGAAATTTTTCCTGGACCTTCGTGGTAATTGCTGTGACCTCCATTGCACTTGGCCTGGCGATCATGTTTATTGCTGTTGCCATTCTGACGGGATTTAAAAAGGAGATCAGGGAAAAGGTTGTTGGGTTTTCCGGCCATATTCAAATTACCAAATTTGCTGAAAACTCCAATTATGAACCTCAGCCAATTGAAAATAAGCAAGCATTTTATTATAAACTCAAAAACACAGACGAGATCAGTCATATTCAGGCCTTTGCTACCAAAGCCGGGATAATCAAGACCAAAGATCATATCCAGGGTGTCATACTGAAGGGAATTGGAACTGATTTTAACTGGGATTTCTTCAAAGATAAAATGGTTGAAGGGCGCCCTTTCCAGGTAAAAGAAGCCAGCCGGTCCGATGAGGTAATCATTTCGCGCAAAATTGCAAACATGCTGAATCTCCATCTGAATGATGATTTGCGAATGTACTTTATTGTCGGGAATGCAACCCTGGGAAGGAAATTCAGGATCACGGGTATCTATGACACAGGATTGGAAGAATTTGATAAACTTTACGTTATCTGCGACATCCATCATATTCAGAAATTGAATAACTGGACAGACGGTCAGGTTGGTGGATTTGAAGTTTATCTCAAAAATTTCGACGACATCGATCGCATGGGCGTTTACGTTTACCATCAGATCGGATTCAGCCTTGATGCATCAACGATAAAAATGACGAATCAACAAATTTTTGACTGGCTTGATCTTCAGGATATAAATGTGCTTATCATTTTGATATTGATCATCCTGGTATCCTCCACCACCATCGTCTCTACCCTGCTGATCCTCATTCTGGAACGTACAACGATGATTGGCATCCTGAAGGCATTGGGCATGCCAAATAAGGGAATCCGGAGTGTGTTCCTGTATAATGCCTTGTATATTGTCGGATGGGGTATGCTATGGGGAAATGTGCTTGCATTTACACTTTGCATTCTGCAAAAAAAACTCTCACTGGTAGCCCTGTCAGAGGAAACCTATTATGTTTCAGTCATTCCTATCAACCTGGATGCCATCAATATCCTATTGATAAATGCAGGTACCCTGTTGATTTGTTACCTGATTTTTCTTATCCCGTCTTTTGTAATTTCCAGGATAACACCCGTGAAAGCAATCAGATTTAACTAGATATGATTGAGAACTTTAACCAATTCTTCCAGCCTGAAGGGTTTTGAAATATAGCTATTCATTCCGGCCAGATAACATTTCTCTTCATCTTCCTGGGAAGTATTTGCCGTAATTGCACAGATATGCACAGGGTTTCGTCCGGGGTTATCGGCTTCAAACTGACGGATCAGCCTGGTTGCTGCCAATCCATCCATTTCAGGCATAAACATATCCATCAGTACCAGGTCATACTTCTTTTTGGCAAACATTTCTACAGCGATTTTCCCGTTTTCAGCAAGATCGGTTGTATGTCCTAGCTTTTCAAGGGTTACCAGGGCAACTTTCTGGTTGATCTGATTATCTTCGGCAAGCAGGATATTTAACACCTTTTTTTGATCTTCCATGAGGTGAAGGTCAATATCATCCTGTTCACCCGAATGTTCTCTTCTGAATTGCGATAAAGCTTCCTTGATTCTGCTTCGGAGGCGGCTGATGGTATATGGATGCACCATCGAAACCAATATTCCTGATGCTGCCAATTCAGCGGAAGAAACAGACTCCAAACGTGAAGTAGCAAGTACGAGTTTTGATTTTCGGATCCAGGCAGCATGTTTGATCGAAGATGCAAATTTCAATCCATCTATCCCGGGCATATTGTTTTCAATGATTATTAAATCAAAAGGTTTGTTAATCTCGGCCCTGTGTTGAATCAGTTTCAAGGCTTCAGCCGGCACGGCGCACTCGGCAACCTCCGCATCCCAGCGAACCAGGTAATTGGTAAGAATTGACCTGCGGCTTGCGCTTGGATCGAGCAGTAAAACCTTTAGTCCCTGTAGAATTTCTTTTAAAGGTTCTGTCGTTTCAGAGTCTTTATACCGTTCAAAAACAACAGTGAATGAAAAAGTGGTCCCTTCCCCAGGATTGGTATCAACGGTGATTTGTCCGTTCATACGGTCAATAAGCCTCCTGGCAATGGCAAGTCCCAAGCCGCCTCCGGTGTACTTCTTCGACTCCGGTGAATCGAGTTTGGAGAATGAAGTAAATAGTTTTTTCATTCCTTCTTCTGAAATGCCAATACCGGTATCGCATACACTAAACCGGACTTTAACTGTTTCATCATCCCAGGCAATAAAATGTGCTTCGATTCGGATTTCTCCTTTTTCGGTGAACTTTATGGCATTATCGGTAAATATTTTCAGAACCTGCCTCAGTCGTACCGGATCTCCGACTACCTCAAATGGAATATTGGGATCCTGGAACGAGAGAATTTCAAGACCCTTTTCATGAGTTCTTTCAATGATGGAGCCAGTTATTTCCTCAATAACCTGATGTACGCTGAAGGGTTTTTCGTGAAGTTCCAGTTTACCTGATTCCAATTTTGAGTATTCAATAATATCATTCAGGATGGACATCAGATTGGTGGCCGATTTCACGATAATATTCAAATACTCATCCTGCTCCTGACTAAGTTTTGATTGTTTGAGGATTTCGGCCATTCCGATAACCCCGGCCATGGGGGTGTAAATATCATGTGACATGCTAACAAGAAAGTTGCTTTTGGCACTGCTATCGGCAACAGCGACATCACGGGCAACAATAAGCTCATTTTCAACACTTTTTCGCTCATGAATATCGATTAATACTCCAGCAAGTCTCACCGGTTTACCTAAAATATCCGTCTCAACGATTTTGCCTTTATCAAAAAACCAACGCCATTCACCTGATTTGGTTTTTAAACGGAATTCGGCTTCATAATTCGGATGCGAACCTGAAAGATGCCGGTTCAACCTTGCCATTGTGTGATTATAATCATCCGGATGGATCATTTTGATAATTTCGGCATACGTCTGAGGCAATTCATCCACCCCGTAGCCCAACATACGAGCCCTGTTTTCATTAAAGCAAACGTTACCGGTTTTATAATCCCAATCCCACCATGCCAGGTCACCGCCAAACAATGCACGATCCGTGCGTTCGTGAGAAGATGACAACTCTCGCTCAATCAATTGCAAACGATCAATTGATTCCTGATAAACCTTCTGGAGGTGTTCCCATTGTTGCGAAGCCAACCGCACCAATTTATTTTCAAGTTCGAGTTTCTGTATCTTACTTAGCAATTCTTCTGACATAATACAATGATATTAAGGTGAGTGGGTGAAGTTTTCATTTTTGTTTCAGGTCAGGATAAATAAGGTCAAGTCCACATTTAAGTTCCTTTAAATATTCCAACGCCCTGGCAACATGCTTTTTCGGAATAATTGAACCATGCTGGGGCAATAATGCATTCAATTCAAGGTACCGAAGACGGTTAACAAACCCACGGGCTGCAATGTTGCTGGCCATGTAATCGATATGAAAAAGACTGAGTTTCAATTCATGCCTGTTAAAATCGTCAACAACCAGATGCCAGTCCATATCAATTGAGGCCCAAACATCGCCCGAAAACAGGAATCCGGACATTGCATCATAGGTAGTGAATGCCCCTGGAAAATGAAGAAAAGGTGATTCAATAAACTTCAATTGTCTTCCTGACAGGAAAAACCAGGTGGGATTTTCATTGATGTTGATAAAGGTATAATCCGATTTCCCATAATATGGAAGCAGGATGTTGGTACGCACGCTCGTTACTATTTTTATTTTCGGATCTAATTCCAGCCAGTTTGTCATTGAAGCGGCAACATCCGGATCCTGATGGCAAACAATGAGCGCTGTAACTTTTTCAATTGGGAGTATCTGACTGATACGCTTTTGTACAAATTCAAATGAACCATGGCCGCCCGGATCAACAATAATGGCCTCCTGCCCATCCACAATAAGGTATGTATTGCATCTGAATGCAGAATCTTCAGGAATGCCAAGCCAGTAAATTGCATGTTGATCATCTTGAAAAAGCGGCGTTGGTTTGTCATACCGCTCCATAAACATGCGACCGAGTTCAACCAAATCAATTGTATTCATAAAGTTTTTTTTTAGTGTTTCTTGTGCAATCCGCATTCTTTAAACTCTGGCAGTTCCCACCACCAACGCCCTGAACGCAAATCTTCGCCGGGTTGAATGGCACGGGTGCAAGGCAGACAGCCAATACTGGGATATCCTTTTGAATGCAAGTCACTTACAGGAATCTTCCATGCATTAATGTATTGCCACACCTGTTCCCCCGACCATTGAATCAGTGGATTGATCTTGATAATTTCATAAACCGGATCCCACTCTATTAAATCCGTTTGCGTACGGGTAACTGATTGTTCTTTTCTCATACCGGTTACCCATACCTTCATTCCGGACAATGCCCTTTTTAATGGTTCAATTTTGCGAATCTGGCAACAAAGCTGTCTGTTTTCAATGCTGTTATAAAAAAGGTTAACTCCCTTTGAATTCACCATTTCTTCCACTTGTGAACGATCCGGGAAATAGATGTCGATAGATTGTCTGTATTTTTTTCGTGTGATATCGAGCAAGTCATACGTTTCCTGAAACAGCCGTCCTGTGTCTAATGTAAATATTTTCAGGGATTGACCCATCCGGTCGATTATATGTGTAATTACCTGATCTTCTGCACCAAGACTAGTTGAAAATGCAACTTTACCCCCATATTCTTTGATAAACCATGACAGGGTTTCCTCCGGGGAAGCATTTATAAACTTCCGGCTTAACGCTTCAACCTTCTCTTTCATGCTCATCCGACTGATTAAAATTTTTGTGAATTTACAACAATCAACGATGAAAATGCAAGTTTTTACTGAAAGATTAATGTATTTTTGACCAAAATATTTCAACATGCATGTTCATTTTATCGCTATTGGCGGCAGCGCCATGCACAATCTTGCCATTGCGCTTTATAAAAAAGGCTATCACATCACCGGTTCCGATGATGAAATTTTTGAACCTTCCAAAAGCCGTCTGGCTGCCTGCAACATCCTTCCTTCAACCCAGGGATGGGATGCCTCTCGAATCACCCGGGAACTGGGTGCTGTAATTCTCGGTATGCATGCGAAGTCAGACAATCCTGAATTACTGAAAGCGAAAGAGTTGGGAATTAAAATATATTCCTATCCTGAATATCTGTATGAACAATCAAAAAATAAAAAAAGAGTAGTCATTGGCGGAAGTCATGGCAAAACCACCATCACCGCCATGATCCTTCACGTTCTCCAGCATGCCGCCATCGATTGCGACTATATGGTTGGCGCCCAGCTCGAGGGGTTTGATGTTATGGTGAGGCTTACCGAAGAAGCCCCGGTGATGGTCATTGAAGGGGATGAATATCTGACATCCCCGATCGATCTTCGACCCAAATTTCACCTCTATAAGCCTGACATCGCCCTGCTGAGTGGTATCGCCTGGGACCACATCAATGTATTTCCGACATTTGAAAATTACATTGAACAGTTTGTAATCTTTATCAACCAGATTTCACCAGGCGGATCATTGGTTTACAATTGTGAGGATGATGAATTGCAGCGCATTTGTCCGGGTTCAAGGAACGATATCAGCATCATTCCGTATGATACATATCCTCACGAAATCAAGAATGGGGTGACAAGTATTCAATTCAACAACCAGAATTTCCCGCTTCAGATATTTGGCAGGCATAACCTGATGAACCTCAATGGCGCACGCCTGGTATGCCGCCAGCTTGGGATCAGTGATCTCCTGTTTTTCGAAGCCATTCAATCTTTCAAAGGGGCCTCAAAGCGTTTGGAATTGATGGCTAAAAATTCAAGCAGGGTTGTTTATAAGGATTTTGCACATGCGCCTTCAAAGGTTAGGGCTACGCTGCAGGCTGTAAAGGAACAGTTTTCAGCAAGAAAGGTGATCGCCTGCCTTGAATTACATACTTATAGCAGTCTGAACAAAGATTTCTTAAGCCATTATAAGGGTACGCTGGATCCGGCAGATGTTGCCATTGTTTATTTTAGTCCACATGCTTTGAAGATCAAACGATTGCCTGAGATCTCAGCAGAACAGGTTAAAGAAGGGTTTAATAAGCCAGGCATGGAGGTGTTTACTGATTCAAGTCAGCTAGTTGAACGCCTGTTTCAGGAAAAAGATCCCGAAACAGTGCTCCTGATGATGAGTTCAGGAAATTATGATGGTGTTGACCTGAAATATCTGGGCTTGAAATGGATTAACCTGTAATCCTGATTATCCGTTCATGGAAATCAGGAACTCTTCATTTGAGTTGGTAAATTTCATCCGTTCTCTCAAAAACTCCATGGCTTCCAATGGGTTCATGTCGGCCAGGTGATTCCTCAGGATCCAGATACGCTGCAATGCATCCTTGTCAAGGAGCAGGTCATCACGCCGGGTACTGGAAGAAACAATGTCGATAGCCGGATAAATCCGTTTATTGGAAAGTTTACGGTCGAGTTGCAATTCCATATTACCGGTACCCTTGAATTCTTCAAAGATTACTTCGTCCATTTTAGAACCTGTTTCAATCAACGCAGTTGCAATGATCGTGAGTGAACCACCGTTTTCGATCTGGCGGGCAGCGCCGAAAAACCTTTTGGGTTTCTGGAGGGCATTTGCCTCCACACCACCCGAAAGCACCTTTCCTGATGCGGGGGCTACGGTATTGTAGGCACGGGCCAGACGTGTAATAGAGTCGAGCAGGATCACCACATCATGACCACATTCCACCAACCGTTTTGCTTTTTCCAGAATGATATTGGAAATGCGGGCATGGCGTTCGGCAGGTTCGTCAAAAGTGGAAGAAATAACCTCAGCTTTTACGCTCCGTTGCATATCGGTAACTTCTTCAGGGCGCTCATCGATCAGTAAAATGATCATATAAACATCAGGATGATTTGCCGCAATGGCATTGGCGATCTCTTTCAGCAATACGGTTTTCCCGGTTTTAGGCTGGGCAACGATCAATCCTCGCTGTCCGAAACCAATGGGGGCGAACATATCGATGACACGGGTCGACATGCTTTCATTTTTATGGCCGGTGAGTTTAAATTTCTTCATCGGGAAGAGTGGCGTAAGATAATCAAAGGGAATACGGTCACGTACTTCTTCTGGTTTACGACCATTGATAAGGTCAACCTTGATCAAAGGAAAATATTTCTCACCCTCTTTTGGCGGGCGGATGGTTCCACGCACCGTATCGCCGGTTTTCAAACCGAATAATTTAATTTGCGACTGCGATACATAAATATCATCAGGAGAATTCAGATAATTATAATCGGAAGAACGGAGAAAACCGTATCCGTCAGTCATAATTTCGAGCACGCCTTCACTGACAATGATACCTTCAAATTCGAAAGTGTACTCCTCGCGGTGGCGGTCCTGGTACTTACGCGGAAAATCTTGTGGTTTGCGTTCTTCAACCACAGGTTGTGCCAGGGTTTCAGAAACAAGAGTTACATCATTGGTTCCAATTTCCGAAGGCTCTATCACCCCATCCGGTTTCTGAATTACATCAACCGGATCGATTGCAATGTAGGGCTTATCGGCTGGGTCATCAAATTCAAATCGTTCCTCTGGTTTATCAGGCAGGTCGGGCATGGTCATTTGTACCAGCGGTTCAGCCGGTAATTTTTCCCGATATGGCCGGAAGGGCTTATTTTCCCTGGGATTTTTATGCTCACGGGGAGGAAGCGGTTCTCTTGGGGTAAGAGGATCTCTTGGGGCAACAGATTCTCTTGGAGGAAGCGTTTCTCTTGGCGGGCGGTGGTCTCTTGGCGGGCGTTGTTCACGTGGCACACGTTGTTCGGCATTTGGCTGTTCTTTTTGCTCACCGGCAGGAGTTATTGGCCTGGATTCCTTTGGCAAACGTGGGGCAACAGGTTCCCTGGGGGTCTGAGGTTTGACCTCCTGTTCCTTACGCGGACGACCACGGAAAGGTTTTACCTGATCTTGTTTTTCCTTGTCAAGAATTTCAGGAGTGGGATTTAGCGCCTGATGATCGAGGATTTTATAGATAAGATCCTGCTTTTCAAGTTTATCAACTTTGGGGATGTTGAATTCTTTTGCAATTACTCTGATCTCTGATAACTCTTTGCTATCGAGGGAAATAATGTCATACATGATTTGAAAAATTTATTTGATTGAATAGTCAATGGAAAAATGAACTATGGGTTTGGAAATATAAGGTGAAATGGGTTGAAATTAAACTAAGAAATGGATCGTGGGGATTTAAATCGGTGCAAATATATAAAAAAAAAATGGATTATCAAGTTTTTTATCAATCTCAATTCCAGTCAAACGAAATCTTTTATAATTTCGCACAACAATAATATCCCGGATATGTTACAGCGAATTCAATCAGTATACCTTGTCATTGTAGCCATTGCATGCATCTTGCTTTTTTTCTTTCCTTTGGCAAACTATTACAATGAATTACAGGGAAATTACAAGTTCTTCATTTATGGCATCAGGAGCATGGACCCTGAGCCGAAAGTATTGTTCGGACCATACTTTACGATCCCCCTTATTTTCCTTACGGTTGCATCCTTCATTTTCACGGTTTCAGCGATACTTCTTTTTAAAAACCGTCCGCTTCAGATCCGGCTTTGTGCATTTAACATGATCACGAACATCGTTCTGGTGATGGTGATCTTTTTCTTTTATGCCACCAGGATTAAAACCCTGACCATGACAGAGCCTGAGTACAATTATACAGGGATGGTGCTTCCTTTGGTGTCCATTTTATTTTTAATCCTTGCCAACCAGGGCATCAGGAAGGATGAGGCGTTGGTGAAGTCGGCGGACAGGCTGAGGTAATGCGCTAATTCCGAATGACGAATGACGAATGACGAATTTTAGAGATCGCAGGACTATCGGGGGATATCGAGTACTTCAAGGTCGCACATGTTGTCACCTTCAATAATAAATCTTATTGCTGTTATTGATTTATGGATGCCGTATTTTCCGGCGGCTCCGGGGTTGATGTGGAGAAGATTGTATTTTTTGTCAAACATAACCTTCAGAATGTGGGAATGTCCGCAGATGAAGAGTTTTGGTTTTTCCTGTTCAATCAGCAACCTTGCCCTTGGATCGTAACGACCAGGATACCCGCCAATATGGGTCATCAACACCTTAACCTGATCTATCTGAAACAGTTGTACTAAAGGATGTTCGATACGAACATCCTGGCCATCGATGTTACCATATACGGCCCTGAGTGGTTTCAGTGCCTTCAACTGGTTTGCTATGCGGATATCTCCCATATCCCCGGCATGCCATATTTCATCGACTCCTGAGAAAAAATCAAGAACGCGGGGATGCACAAAGCCGTGGGTGTCGGAGAGGATACCAATTTGGGGCATAACGGCAAAATTACGAATTACGAATGAATCCACGCTAAATACCTCCAATGGACCCCACCCTAAATCCCTCCCCAAAAAGGGAGGGACTTGGCTCCCCTTCCCTTTTTGGGGAAGGGGTCAGGGGAATGGGG
>JBAXFM010000047.1:0-23376 GCA_037139855.1 Bacteroidota bacterium | reverse complement strand
CCATTGCAAAAAAATAATAAACCATAAACATCAGGAGGTTTCTATGAAAAACACCGGAGGTGCAGATGCTTCGATGGATGCAAGTAGTGGTGAATATCAGGCCTTTGGAAGCATCTCTTTCAAATACAGCGCCGTAAAGCTGGTCTTGTGTTTTGCCACCTGCTCAGGGGTTCCCTGTGCCAGAACCTGGCCACCACGTTCACCGCCTTCGGGACCCAAATCGATGATGTGGTCGGCAACTTTTATCACTTCCATGTTGTGTTCGATGACAAGTACCGTGTTGCCCTTTGCAACGAGTTTGTTCAGCACACACAGTAAAACCTTTACATCTTCGAAATGCAATCCGGTGGTGGGTTCATCCAGAATATAAATGGTGTTTCCCGTATCTGTTTTTGAAAGTTCCGTTGCCAGTTTAACCCGCTGTGCTTCTCCGCCTGATAGTGTGGTCGATTGCTGGCCAAGGGTGATATATCCCAGGCCAACTTCGTTGAGTGTGCTTATTTTGTGAACGATGAAAGGGATATTTTCGAAAAAATCAACCGCTTGTTCGATGGTCATGTTAAGCACGTCGTTGATGGATTTGCCTTTGTATCGAACTTCCAGTGTTTCACGGTTGTAACGATGCCCATGACAGGTTTCGCAGGGTACATAAACATCGGGCAGAAAATTCATCTCAATAACCCGAAGTCCGGCGCCTTTGCAGGTTTCGCATCTGCCGCCTTTAACATTGAATGAGAACCGCCCGGGAAGGTAGCCGCGGATCTTTGATTCAGGCAAACCGGCAAAAAGTTTTCTGATGTCGTCAAAAACCTTGGTATAGGTAGCAGGGTTTGACCTGGGGGTACGTCCGATGGGTGATTGGTCAATTTCAATGACTTTGTCAACGTTTTTAATCCCTTCAATGGCCTTGTATGGCAAGGGCTTCTGGTCCGATTTGTAAAAATGCTGGCTTAAAATAGGGTAGAGGGTTTCGTTGATCAGCGATGATTTCCCGCTGCCCGACAGTCCGGTGATGCAAATCAGTGTGCCCAAAGGAAGTTTCAGGTCAACATTTTTGAGATTGTTGCCAGTGGCACCGGTTACCGATAAAAACTTGCCATTTCCTTTACGCCGCTCTTTCGGAACATTGATTTTACGTTTTCCGCTCAGGTATAGCCCGGTGAGGTGCCCGTTTTGCATCACCTCCTGAGGAGTGCCCTGGGCCACAATTCTGCCACCGTGAACGCCGGCTCCCGGACCGATATCAATGACATAATCAGCTTCCATGATTGTTTCCTGGTCGTGTTCTACTACAATCACCGAATTTCCTGCATCCCGCAGGCTTTTCAGGGCATGGATCAGGCGAAGGTTGTCGTGCTGATGCAGGCCGATGCTGGGTTCATCCAGGATGTAAAGAACGCCAACCAGTTGCGATCCGATTTGGGTGGCCAGCCTGATTCGCTGGCTTTCGCCGCCTGAAAGGCTGCGTGCCGTACGGTTCAGTGTGAGGTAACCGATGCCGACATCCAGAAGGAATTGGATGCGTGCTCTGATTTCACGGATGATTTCATAGGCAATCGTTCGTTTTCGCTCATCCAGCTGTGCATTGAGCTGGTCAAACCATTCAGAAAGGTTCACCAGGTCAGTATTGGCCAGTTCAGCAATGTTTTTCCCACCAAGGCTGAAACAAAGTGATTCCTTTTTGAGCCTGGCGCCGTTGCATTCTGGGCAGGGCATTTTATTCATAAAACTGCTTACCCATTTCATAATGCCAGCCGGCGCAGCTTCGGCTTGCTGCGAGTTGATGAAACTCACGATGCCTTCGAAGTTTAAGGAATAGCTGGACGATACGCCAAGGTACTCGTTTTTCACTCTGAATACTTCATCGGATCCGTTTAGAATGACGTTGATAGCATTTTCGGGGATTTCGGCGATGGGGGTATTAAGGTCAAACCCGTACTTTTCGCCGATGGCTTCAATTTGTTTGAATATCCATGAATTCTTGTATTCGCCGATGGGAATAATGCCTCCCTTTTTTATGCTTTTCGACCGGTCGGGGATAATTTTGCTGATATCGATCTCTGAAATGGTGCCAAGCCCGTTGCATTTGGGACAAGCGCCATAAGGTGAGTTAAAAGAAAAGGTATTTGGTTCAGGTTCCTCATAGGAAATACCCGAGGTGGGACACATCAGCAGACGACTGAAATGACGGGCCACATTCGTTTCCTGATCGAGCACCATCAATACATTCTTGCCATGGCGCATGGCCAGACTGACAGACCCTGCCAGCCTTGTTTTGGAATCGGGTTTGACACTGATCTGGTCGATCACGATTTCGACATCATGTATTTTATACCGGTCGAGTTGCAGTCCGTGTGATATTTCGTGCACTTCGCCGTCGATACGAACGTTGAGAAATCCTTGTTTGCGGATTTGTTCAAACAATTCGCGGTAATGACCTTTGCGGCCTTTTACCACAGGGGCAAGTACCAGTATTTCTTTCCCGGGATAGTGGGAAAGAATCAGCTCCACGATTTGCTGTTCACTGTAGCGCACCATTTGTTCCCCGGTAACATAGGAAAAGGCATCAGCCGCGCGGGCAAAGAGCAGACGCATGAAATCGTAAATTTCGGTGATGGTTCCGACTGTAGACCGGGGGTTGCGATTGGTCGACTTCTGTTCGATGGAGATGACCGGGCTGAGCCCGTTGATTTTATCCACATCCGGTCGTTCCAGGTTGCCAATAAACTGACGGGCATACGCCGAAAAGGTCTCCATATAGCGACGCTGACCCTCGGCGTATATGGTGTCGAAAGCCAGAGACGATTTGCCACTGCCGCTGAGTCCGGTGAAAACAACCAGTTTATGACGGGGTATGGTGAGGTCGATGTTTTTCAGGTTGTGAACCCGCGCGCCGAATACTTCCAGATTTTCTTCCACAATTATCTTGAAAAACAGTTTCTTTAATGAATTTCGTTGATTTTCAGCGTGTCGTGAAAAAAAGTGTCATATGCAGGGTTCTTTTTCATCAACGCTTCATAACTGATCGCGCCGTCCTTGGGTATCCTGAAAGTGTACGATTTTTTTGAACTGTTTGGCAGGCTGTAATTTTTAATCCATGGGTTCATCTCCCGGAGTATCCGGTAATTGATATACATCGCCCGGGCAAAGGCCGGGAGGTTGCTGATGCTGCTGTCGACTGTAACGATACGCGCCGGGATCTGAGGGTAAAAATCACGGTCGCGCAGGAAAAAACCATATTGGACCGGGTGATTGTAAACCTCTTTGATGGCCATGATGCGATAAACATAGCGGGAGGTTTCATCATTCAGGTAAAGATCATAATAGTTATTAACCTTTTGACTATCCAAAGCCCGTTGAATACCATCGATACCCCGGTTATAGGATGCTGCCACAAGTGTCCAGCTTTTATAATCCTGATATGCATCCTTGAAATAATCGCAGGCAGCCTGAGTGGCCTTTTCCATGTTGTAGCGTTCGTCAACTTTCTCATTGATTTCCAAGCCGTATTTCTGCCCGGTCGGTTTGATAAACTGCCAGTAACCTTCGGCCCCTGCGGGAGAAACAACGTTCACAAGGTTACTTTCTGCCACTGCCAGAAATTTGAAATCATCCGGTATTCCATTCTTTTTCAGGATGGGCTCTATCACAGGAAACCACCGGCTGGCGCGTTTAAACATCATGATTGATGTGGAGTGCATAAAAGTATTGGCCAGTATTTCCCTCTCAAATGCCTCTCTGACGTAATAAATGTCCAATGGAGCCTCTTCACCCGCAAAGCTTGCCTTATCAGGAATTTGAGGCGAAAGGATCTTCGTGTACCTGGAAAACAGGCTGCGGTATTCTTTTTCCTGGTTTTTAACCTCAACGATTGCACAAATCGAAATGGAACAGATCAGTAGAAGCAAAAATGCATAGATGAAAAAATGTTTTTTATTGCGCATCATATTTTTTTAAAAAGGACTCACAAAATCTTTGAATACCGGAGATACCTTGTCCTTGTCAGAAATCATCGGGTCTTCAATTCCCCATTGAATGTCAAGGTCAGGATCGTTCCAAAGAATGCTGCCTTCGGAGACTTTGCTATAAACGTTGGTACACTTGTAGAAGAAGATTGTATCGTCCTCGAGTGTGGCAAATCCATGTGCAAATCCGGGTGGGATCCAGTACATCCATTTGTTTTGCCCTGAAAGAACGATCGATTCCCACTTTCCGTATGTCGGGGAGTCTTTTCTGATATCCACAGCTACATCGAGTACCGAGCCACGCATTACCCGCACCAACTTACCCTGAGCAAAAGGTGGCGCCTGAAAGTGCAGCCCCCTCAGTACCCCTTTTTTAGATTTTGATTCGTTGTCTTGCATGAATGAAAGGTCAAGCCCTTCTTTCAGGAATTTTTCACGGTTGAATGATTCGAAAAAGTAGCCACGTTCATCCTCAAAAACATCTGGTTTAAGGATCAGTAAGCCAGCCAACGGGGTCTGAATAATTTCCATAATATCTTTGTTTATTATCTATTGAGTACTTTTGTCATTTGCCATTTGCCATTTGCATTTTGCATTTTGCCATTTACAAGTGCACACACTCCCCATACGCCACGGCCACAGCTTCCATAATGGCTTCACTCATGGTAGGGTGAGGGTGAACGGCTTCAATAATTTCCTTGCCGGTAGTTTCCAATTTACGGGCAACGACCACTTCCGCAATCATTTCAGTCACATTTTCTCCGATCATGTGTGCGCCAAGCCATTCGCCGTATCTGGCATCAAATATGACTTTGACAAAACCATCACGTGCGCCTGAGGCTGTAGCCTTTCCTGAAGCAGTAAACGGAAATTTACCAACCATTATTTCATACCCTGCTTCCCTGGCTGCTTTTTCAGTCATTCCAACCGAAGCGATTTCCGGATGGGTATAGGTGCATCCGGGGATGTTGCCATAATCGAGGGGTTCAACATGTTTCCCGGCGATTTTTTCAACACAGATAATTCCTTCGTGTGATGCAACATGTGCCAGGGCTGGCCCTTTTACAATATCACCGATAGCATAATAACCATCAATATTGGTTTTGTAGAAATCATCCACGATAACCTTGCCGCGTTCTGTTGCAATGCCAACTTCTTCAAGTCCGATGCCTTCAAGGTTGGTGGCGACGCCAACAGCAGAAAGAACGATATCGCAATCAATGATTTCCTCGCCTTTTTTTGTTTTAACGGTCACTTTGCAGCCATCGCCGGAGGTGTCAACGGATTCGACTGAAACGCCTGCCAGAACTTTCATCCCGGATTTTTTAAAGGAGCGTTCCAATGCTTTTGAAACCTCTTCATCCTCAATGGGAACGATATTAGGCAACACTTCGATGAGGGTTACATTTGTTCCGATCGACTGATAAAAATAGGCAAACTCAGATCCGATGGCGCCGGATCCGACCACCACCAGTGATTTGGGTTGAACAGGAAGTGTCATAGCTTCGCGGTAACCTATGATCTTTTTGCCATCCTGTTTGAGGTTTGGCAATTCGCGGGAACGGGTACCGGTTGCAAGGATGATATGACTGGCTGCGTATTCTGTTTTCAGGCCTGCATCATCTGTCACCTCCACGATCTTTCCGGGTTTAACCTTGCCAAAACCCTGCAGATGTTCTACCTTATTTTTCTTCAGCAGGAATTGGATCCCTTTGCTCATCTGGTCGGCTACATCCCGGCTACGTTTGATGATGGCAGGAAAATCGGCATGCGGCTCGCCGGCGATGATGCCAAATTCTGCTCCATGTTTCAGATATTGGAAAACGCTGGCGCTTTTAAGCAATGCCTTGGTGGGAATACATCCCCAGTTGAGGCAGATTCCACCCAATTCAGCCCGCTCAACAACGGCTACCCTGAATCCCAGTTGAGCCGCACGGATAGCAGCAACATATCCACCGGGACCGCTGCCAATGACAATGATATCGTAGTTCATGATTTTCGGTTTTTTGGAATCGGCAAAGATAGTGAAATCTTAGGTGATGGCAGTTGGGGTATCCGTTTTTTCCACGGAAGCTGCATTACCACTCTGCCAATACTCTTTCGTTGCAATATTCATCATGGTCAGTTTGCCTCCGAGGGTAATGCCGGTATCGAGCATCCACACATTCGACACATGCACAGGCAGCGTTTCTCCCATAAACTGTGTTGGTGTATGACCAATAAAAATCTCCCTGAATTGTGGAAAAATCAACCCACGACGATGATAATTGCAGGCATCACCAACCATGGTCCTTGTCCATTGAAGTATTTTTTTATCCTGCATCTGTTTTTCAAAACTTATTTTGTAATCAAATCCCGCATGAACGAAAAGCCTTGATTTGGCGTCAATATAATACAACCTGGAATTTTCAAAAAAATGCAAATGGGTTGTTGTCAACTCCGGTTTTTCCTTATAGGCGTCAATGGTTACCTGGCCACCCTGTGTGATCCAGTCTTCCGGGGCATGCCCGAATTTAAGGTATTGATAGCACCATTCATCATGATTGCCCATCACATGGATAAAATTCCGGATCTTTCGCAACTCTTCGATTACGGCAGCCGGTTGCGGGCCATGGTCAACAACATCGCCAAGACTGATGAGCAAATCCTTCCGATAATCGAAACTGACTGTTTCAAAAAGCGCCATCAGGTGATGGTAAAAGCCATGAATGTCGCCGATAACAAATTGCCTGGGCATCGTTAATCCTTCACGCAGCGCACCGGGTAAGCATTGCCTCGCGAATGATTGTAGTGGGATACACTGGGGTTGTTAAGGTTCACCCCTCTGGCTACGGCCTGATCAGGGCCGTATATAGTTGAAGTCCAAAACATGGTGCCGGTGAGCGGCAGTGAAGTGAAAGCCCAGAAATTGTCGAGGTAATCGAGGCCCCCAAGCAGCCCATGAAAACCCATTGTAGCAGACAGATCCTTCAATTTAGCCCCTGCCAGTCCATTGGCATCCGGGGCCGTTATCCCCGGAACAATATTGTCGATGAGGGTCTGCCATTCTGTTTCTGTCGGAAGGTGCCACTCAGGGGGGCAAACTCCCTTGCTGCCAGGGGTAGTGGTATATTGCATAATTTCATCCCACTGATAAAAACCTCCCAGTGTTGTGCAATTTGCATCAGCAGGTGAACAATATTTTTCATCGAGGCAATTATCGGTTTGTGCTGTTGCATAGGGCCCCGGGATGATGGTCCCATAGTCGAGGTTTCGGGTCATCCAGCATTTGCCGCTTAACATGGCTGTTGAGTAGATTTTTCCATCGCGTATGTCAATGAGGTTGTTGCCGCAGGTGAAGTTGACATTTTGGACCATGATGCTGACCGCCGCAGTAGTGGCAGAGCAGCCATAATTGTTGGTATAGGTGTAACTGATCAGGCTGGTTCCCGGACCGGCAGTAAGTGGGTTGAATTCAAAAATCCCAGGTGAGGGGCTTGAAACCCCCGTACCGCTGAAAATGCCCTGGCCGGTTATAAACGGAGAGGCGCCCCTCAGGGTAATCTTCCTGGCGTTCAACGTGGTTTTGGTGTCAAAACAGGCTGTAAAAGATGGAACCGGGGTTGGAAGCACCGGCACAGGGATGAATGAAGCTGAAATACAGGTGTAGGAGTTGTTCGACCCGGTTACATGAACGGTTGCCGCGCCCGTTGTGAGCCAGGTTATGCTGATGAGGTTTGTTCCTTGTCCTGAGATGATGTTTCCATTCCCCGGAGGAATGATTGACCAGGTAAATGTGCATGCAGGGTCAGGTGGCGTTTGATACTGATGCGACTGGGTGGCGCAGGCAATGCCGGGGGCAGCGGTGATGGTGGTGATGGGAATCGGCGTTACAATGACCTGGTGTTGGGCCGGGGCAGCCACAGTGCATCCGTTTGCATCAGTATAGCCAACGCGAACAATATGGGTTCCCGGGATGTTCCACTGCACCAGAATATTGTTTGTCCCTGCACCTGAAAGAATTGTTCCCGCAGTGATCGGGGTAATGGTCCAGGTATAGCTGTTCATTGCATTTTGCGTCGTATAAATTCCCTGGGGAGCGTCAAGGCAAATAGTGGAAGGGCCTGCAATGGATGGCACCGGTAAGGGAACCACCTGAACCGGTAAAATTGCCGGAGCGGCTGCTGTACACAGGGTGACCGGTTCTGAATAATTGACGCTGATCGTCTGGTTTCCAATGGTTCCCCAGGTCACTGTTGCTGTAGGATTGGTCGATCCACCCCCGCTGGTGATGGTGCCGCCCGTGATGTTCCAGATGTAGTTAACTTTACCCGGCTGGGTTTCATAAAGTTTACCGGGAACTCCTTTGCATGCCAGTGTTTCTCCCGAAATGAACGACGGCGTGGGGAGTGGATTCACTGTTACCGGCAGCATGGCAGGCGCAAGGGCTGTGCAAAGCGTAACAGGATCAGTATAGAGGACACTGATGGATTGTGCGCCCGCCGTGGTCCAGGTTACTGTGCAGGTTGGGTTGGCCGGTCCTCCGCCAGAGGAGATGGTGCCACCTGTAACGGTCCACACATAATTGTTTTTTCCGGATTGGGTCGAGTACAGGTGACCTGTTGAATTCAAACAAAGATTTTGCGGACCAGTCATCACAGGTACCGGAGTATCGATTACGGTAATACTCAAAATTCGGTTAACGGTAGAAGTGCATCCGGTTACCGGATCGGTAAACCTGACACCCACGGTCTGGCTACCTGCATTGTTCCATGTAACAGTGACTGTGTTGCTGACGCCATCTCCGCCTCCGGTAACCGATCCGCCAGCGGAAACGCTCCAGATATAGTTTGTCATCCCTGCTTCAGTCACATAAGTGACCCCTGAGGATCCTTTGCACAACGACAACGGCCCGGTCAGAGTAGGAACAACATGCACCAGCGCAGAGTCATAATGAACAACGCCAAGACAGGTATTCACCACAGAATAAACCCATGTAGAAACAGTAGGGCTGAAGGTGAGGGTATCGCCATATCCCAGGGGAGGGCCGGTTGCAGAGCCGCTGTGCCATGAAACACCATCGGGAACAAACCTCATGCTTTCCTGAACGGCGGTCCAGTTTGTCTGATTCCTGTTAATCCCATTCACCACGGCAGTAAAGGCAGCGGTGCCTTTGGAGTTGTGAACTCCCTGGGTTGCCTTGTTACCGCTGGTGGCACAGTAAGGTTTGCTCTGAAGATGGTTTTCAATGATTCCACCCTGCTCTTTGAGAACGATTTGAAAACTTCCCTTGGTGGTCGTACAACCATACATCGGGCAATTTTTCCAATAAACGACCAGTTGCCTGTCGGGAGCGGTTCCGATGGTATAGTAGAAAATATTGTTGATATTTGACAACGTGGGCAGCCAATCCTGCCAGGGGGCAAAGATACAATCTTTCGGAGCGGCGGAGTCGGCTGCATTATTTGGAATGATGCGTGCAGTGAAGGTATTCCATGGATTAGTACCCGGTGAACGAAACCCGATCCATCCATTAGAGCCAACCCAAAATTGTGTATAAAGCTGACTGAAAAAGCAGAAATTGAAACCAATATCATAGGGGCCACCCCAGCAATCGTCTTTTCCCCCTGAGGTTGATGCACAATGTGTTAATGTTTGATCGATCGGAGTACCAATGGTCGTATCCATGGGCGCATAAGGAATTACCTGGAATGAGTAACTGTCTGTGCCATAATCAGTGCTGGTAACAACAGTGGCAAGGGTTACAGAATTCCCAAGGCAGGTTGGGTCGGCAAATGGTTGAATAGTTACCTGACCATGGGTGGCAAATACCATAAACAGTAAGGTAAAGCACATGAAAATCAAGTGCCTGAACCGAGAAAAACAAATATTACCGGACCATCTATGTTGGATCAACATAATTCGATGAACAGAAATCGCAGATACAAAGATATTAATAAAATAATCGTATTCAACTGTTTATTATGGACCTGATCTGATGTGTTTTTTTTTCCAGTGACATCCTCCCATCGATCCAGTTGATCTTCAATCCTTGTCGTTCCATCCGGCGGAACCAGGTCATCTGTCGCTTTGCAAACTGACGTATGGCAATGTTCAGATCATTGAACAGGTTGGCCCTGGATAATTTCCCGGTGAGAAACAGGGTCACAAATTTATATTCAAGGCCATATTTCATAAGACGTTCGGGCGATATTCCTCCATCAAGCAACTGGGCAACTTCTGCAATCATGCCATGCTCTAACCTGTATTCCAGTCGCTTAGCAATGCGGGCTTTGACCAGCCCACGGGGATAATCGATTCCAAAGATGGCGGATTCGATCTTCGGGAACATAATGTCTGAAACAGAACCTTCGCCGGAGACTTCAGAAGAACGGGCTACCAGAATGGCTTTCAATAGTCTGGGCCGGTCTTCGAAGTCGGTGATGTTGTGCAGTGTTTTAGCTGATTGTAGTATTTCTATCAGTTCTTCGTTTGTTTTATTTTCTAGGGAGGCAGAAAAATCATCATCGTCTTCGGTCCTGGCGAGCCGGTATCCTTTCAGCACAGCCTCAAGATACATCCCTGAACCTCCGCATAAAATTGGTAATTTTTGCCGGCCAAGGATGTCGTGGTATGCTTTTAAAAAATCTTTCTGGTATTCAAAAATATTGTATTCATATCCCGGGTCAACAATGTCAATGAGATGAAAGGGAACCTGAATGCCATGCACAAAATAGTCATCGTAGTCTTTGCCGGTTCCGATGTTCATCCCCCTGTACACCTGCCGGGAGTCGGCGCTGATCACCTCTCCATTGAGCTCATAAGCCAGCCGGGCTGCGAGTGCAGTTTTGCCTGTAGCGGTGGGACCGAGGAGGGCTATCATGATTAAATTACGAATTACGAATTACGAATTACGAATGACAAGTGACGAAGTACAAATGACGAATTACGAATGACAAGTGACACTTCCATCAATTCTTGCATTGTATGCAATGTACACATTCCGATCATTGCCCTCCTTTCTTTAATCAATCAATCATTCCTTATCAAGTTCCTCATAAATTGAGTTCTGGCTTATGTATTCAGGTACCATCTGCTTCATTTTGCGGATAATATCGAAATTGGAACGGGTTGGTACCATGGCGGTTAATTCCTCAATGTCGTTTTTGATTTCGGCAAGGTCGAATTCCCGGACTTTGGCAGTCAGTATGAGCGGGTGGTGTGTTGGAATGGCGTTTTCTTCCACGTTGAGCAACTCCTCGTAAAGTTTCTCACCGGGACGGAGTCCGGTGAATTTGATTTGAATGTCTTTGCCCAGCGTGAGACCCGAAAGCTGGATCATCTTTTTAGCCAGATCGATGATTTTGACCGATTTGCCCATGTCGAAAATGAAGATCTCTCCTCCTTTACCGCAGGCGCCTGCTTCAAGAACCAACTGACATGCCTCCGGGATGGTCATGAAAAAACGCGTTACCTCCGGATGGGTGATGGTAACAGGGCCGCCTTTTTCGATCTGACTGTGGAAGAGCGGAATCACGGAGCCATTGGAACCCAATACATTTCCAAACCTGGTCGTGATGAATCTCGTGCCTCCTGCTTTATTCAAAGCCTGGGTGTATATCTCGGCGATGCGTTTGGATGCCCCCATCACATTGGTTGGATTTACCGCTTTATCCGTGGAGATCATGATAAACTTTTTAACGCAAAATTCAACCGAAAGGTCTGCAATGATGCGTGTACCCCTGATATTGGTCAGCACCGCTTCGGCAGGGTTGTTCTCCATCATGGGTACATGCTTATAGGCGGCTGCATGGTAAACCATGTCGGGGCGGAAGTTGTCAAAAATACTGCGCATCCGGGCTTCATTGCTGATATCGCACAGGATGAATTCAACGCCCGAGCCCTGGTTGTATTCCGGGGTTTCGAGTTCAAGGTAGTGCAGCGGTGTTTCAGCCTGGTCGATGAGAATGAGCTGCCGCGGAGCAAAGCGTGTAATCTGGCGCACGATCTCACTGCCAATGGAACCGGCAGCCCCGCTTACCAGGATGGATTTACCGGTAATTTCCCTGGCAATTCTTTTTTCATCCAGTTTGATCTCATCGCGTTCAAGCAAATCTTCAATGTTGATCTTTTTGATCTGATTAAAACTCAGCTCTCCGTTGATCCATCGGATCATGGGGGGCACGGTGAGTACTTTGGTATTGTATGTGAGGCATTTATCAACCAGTTCTTGTTTCTTGACGGGATCAAAATGCATGATTGCCAGGATTATTTGTGCAACAGTGTTGGTGGCCAGCAGGTTGTCGAGTTTACCGGGAGGGAGGATATCCACGCCTTCGAGTTTTTTCCCCTGTTTGCTGCCGTGATCATCGATGAATGCAAGCACTTTGTACTTGGTTCCTGCATCGCGGTCGAGGGTCCGTTTGGCTGTTATTCCGGCTTCACCGGCGCCATAAATCACTACATTGACCTTTTCGCCTTCCGGGTGCTGCAATTCCAGGAAAGCCAGTTTGACAATCAATCTGAAGGTGATCATCCCGAAAGAAGTCGCCAGGAAGTCGATGATGATCACAGAGAAAGGAATAAAGAAATAGTTTCCGATGATGTAAAAAGTGACAAGGTTAGTGATCACAAAGGCGAGACTTCCGCCTAGAACGGTGCCAAATACCCGCAGGGCATCACCTGTGCTGGTATAACGGATGATGCCGGCATAAGACCGGGCGATAACGAAACTAACCGACCGGACCAAGGCCATGTACAGCACGATCTGCGGCAGTGGTTTCAGTTCTGAAGCCGGAATGGCAAAGTTAAAACGAAGCAGGTAGGCCAGAAAAACAGCTGAAACAGCAATGATGAGGTCGATCAAAAAGATCAGCCAGCGTGGAGTATTTTCCCTGGTTATTAACATGCGTCAAATTTAAAAATAATTCGCCTTAACATATGAACAATTGCAGTAAAATATGAACATTCGGCGATTCAACATGCAATTTTTCCTACTTTTGCGGCGTTTAATATAAAAAATCATGAAAAATACAGCATTCACAAGTTACCACGAAGCAATGGGCGCCAAGATGGTTCCATTTGCAGGCTACAACATGCCGGTTCAGTATGAAGGGATAAACGCAGAACATGAAACTGTTCGCAAATCGCTTGGCGTTTTTGATGTTTCGCACATGGGCGAATTCTGGGTAAAAGGCCCTAAGTCACTTGATTTTATTCAGTGGGTCACGTCAAACGATGCGTCTAAGCTTGTTCCAGGGAAGGTTCAGTATTCTTGCTTTCCGAATGAAACCGGTGGAATTGTGGATGACTTGCTCGTTTACAAGGTGGATGACCTTACCTACCTGCTGGTGGTGAATGCAGCCAATATTGACAAGGATTGGGCATGGTGCAACAAGCAGAACAAGATGGGGGCGGTTTTATACAACGCTTCAGATGAAATTGCACAGTTGGCGGTTCAGGGTCCGCTGGCGCTCAAAGCCATGCAAAAACTCACCGATACCATCGTTACTGACATGGAGTACTATACCTTCAAGAAACTGACGTTTGCCGGTGTTCCTGATGTTATTTTTGCCACCACCGGATATACCGGCTCAGGCGGTTGTGAGTTATATATGTCCAATGAAGATGCCCCGAAGATATGGGAAGCCGTTTTCCAGGCAGGCGCTGAATATGGTATCAAACCAATTGGTTTGGCCGCCCGTGATACTTTGCGTTTGGAAATGGGATATTGTTTGTATGGCAACGACATCAACGACACAACTTCGCCTATTGAAGCAGGTTTGGGCTGGATCACCAAATTCACAGACTACAAAGAGTTTATCAACAAGCCTGCCCTGTTGAAACAGAAGCAGGAGGGAACTGCACACAAATTAGTTGGTTTTGAGATGATTGATAAGGGTATTCCCCGTCATGAGTATGAAATAACAGATGCCCAGGGCAATAAAATCGGCGAAGTTACGTCTGGTACCATGGGCCCTTCGGTAAAAACAGCCATCGGGATGGGATATGTACCAGCCTCATTGTCAAAGGAGGGAAGTGAAATTTTTATTAAAATCCGGGATAAGGTCCTGCGGGCGAAGGTGGTGAAGTTTCCATTTTATAAAGCATGACAAATGACGAATGACAAATGACGAATGACAAGTGATAAGTGGCAGGAACTCCTGTTTCAGGGAACACTTAACACTTAATCACTTAAAACTTAACACTAATTTTAATTATTATGTCAGAAATCACAAGTAAAATAAAATCAATCCGCTGGCAGCAAATGATGTTCATCCTGCTGATGGCCCTGATGGTTGCCGGAGCCGAAAGTTGCGGAAAAACAGGGAAATTATCGAAAAAAGAGCGCAAAGCGCAAATTGAGGCTGCTAAAAAGCAATTGCAACCCATCATCAGCGGCACTTCAACCCTTTCGTATGAAGATCAGAAACGCATCGTTGGTGAGGTCATGGATAAAAATTTGAATGACCCCATTCTCAACGATATGATTATCCAGGCACAGCAAAAACTGAAGACATTGCTGGCAACCCAAACCCAGGCTAAGGCTCAGAAAGTGGATGTTGCACGAGCGGCTTTGTATGATTTGCTGCTGAACAAGGACAATAAAACAGCAGATGAACTGGAGAAGGAGATGAATGCCATCAAAAGACAAAACCTTGGAGATTCCGAAATCGACGAGCTCCTTGCCAGGCTTGAAAAGAAAATCCAGGACATGCGTTCAGGCGGGGGCAGTAACCTGCCGGTGAAAGCCCAGCTGGAAAATGCCTTCGTTGCCATTGCCAATTCAGCCAAAACGGGCAACCTGACTCAGGCTGACAATACCATTTCGAAAACCCTCCAATTCTTCACGTCTGACGATGCTACCGTGCTCATCATCATCAGCCGAGAAGGTTCTACGGTTGATTATGATAAACCTACCACAATCAAACGGTACCTGAACTTCCTGAAGGATACAAAGGCCAGCAAAAACGACATTGATGCCATCATGACCGATGCCAGTGGGAAAATTAAAGAACTTGATTTAATTAAAAAGTAACGACCATGAGAAAGCTTCTTTCATTGATCATATTGGCATCCTTGTTTGCAGTGTCGAACAGGGTTGCCGCCCAGGATAATCTCTCTCCCCAGCGCAAACAGGCCATTGACAGTCTTGCCCTTGAAAAAGTTCGCGATCTGAGTAAATATATCAGCATCATCGGGGATAAAAAGACCCCATGGTCGGATGCACAGCGAGTGATTGAACGCGCCGCCGAATTGTTTATGGAAAACAGTGAAATCGGTGTTTCATCACTGGGTAAACAGGATGTGAACTACTACAAGGTACGTGAATATTTCGACCGCCTGATGCAACTCAATTACGACAGAGTAACCATCGACTGGTACAAAATTCAATATGTGAGTGACCTCGTTCGGCAACCTGATGGCACCTATGTTGGCGTGATCACGGTTTACCAGCGTTTCCAGGCTTATGACAAGGAAAAGGGACTGGTTTACGAAGATACCACGAAGAAGGACATCACGGTATATGTAAAGCGCAAGGAAACCCAGATCGGTGGTCGTTTGATCGGCTTCTGGGATGTCATGCTGGGTGACATCAGGGTAAAAGAAACGTCCAAGTAGTCCATGAGACAATTCATATGGATTCTGTTTTTTTTGCTGCCGGCCATTGGTTTTTCCCAGGGTTCCATTGGTTCCCTTACCGGTGATGAGTCTGTGTTTTATGCACAGACCAAGCAGGTGAACCAATTTTTTCTCCGGTTCAACGGGGAAGAGGATGTACAGGGGAAAAGGTTTTATCCTGGCAATCCACTATACCGTGACCTGAAGTCACGCAAGAAATATCTCAACATGCTGTTTGACAATTCCAGCCCGGTCATCAGCGCTGATACGAAATTCGTTTTTATTGATGATGCACTGAATAAGAAGAATCCGGCATTTCTCGATTTTTATGCAAAAGGGTGGTTTGCCGAAGTGGCGGCCTCCTTTTTGTATAAGAAGGAGAAGGTGAATATTATTCTTTACCTAAAATTAGAGAAGCAGCGCGAAGGGTATAAATGGGTAATCTCCAATGTCTTTTTTGACCGGTTTAACTCCTGGTTTACCCATCTCAACGACTCCACCAACCTGAAATACTTCATCCATCCGATGAGTCATGAACTTGATTTCATGAATCTGCATAAAGCATTCAAGGAGCCTGAAAACCTTGATTATTACTTTGAAAAGGAATATCGGCCAGATATGACAGGCCTGTTCGTGATGGAGATGAAGAATGGGAATCTTGTTTTTTCAGCAGTCAATAATGTTAAATTCCATGTTTTCCAGGTTCAAAACTGGTACTTCGAAATCTCCTGGTTCAACCGGAACGATGCAAATTCCGGCTGGCTCATCTCCAATGTACTCCGTGTTAACGATAAGGAAAAGAGGGATTTGATGCGGAATTACACACATATTAATTAAACTTCTATGAGGAAGATTTTTATATTGCTGTTCCTGGCGGTATTCGTCGGTGGAATGGCTGTATTGGCACAAAAGACGACTACATCTGGTAAAAACAGCCACCCGGCATCTAAAACAACGCAAAAGAAACCCAGCACCGGTAGCCAGAAAAAACCAGCAACCTCCACGCAAAAGAAAACAACTACCAGCGCCAAGGCCGGAGATTTAAAATCAAAGGCCGGCATGATCGCGGTAAACAAAATTGATACTTTTAAATTGCAGGTCATTCCTTTGGTCAAATTCTTCGAAAGTTCGCTCAATTTTTTGGCCGACCCACGCAATGCCGTGAACGAAAAACAAACTATTCTTTCACAAAGCTATTTGAAATGGTGCTGGGATGAAGAAGTGCAGGTGGAGGACGATCTCGATGAAAATCGTCTGGTTCCTCTCTACAAGGATATGCCGGCTTACCTCAGCGATGTGAGTTTCTTTTTTAAAAGTGCAAAATTCAATTATTCGGTGCAGGATGTAAGTGTGGAGACCGGTCAGGATGGACTGATATATTTCCGTGCTACAGCGAACCGCAATCTCCGTGGGCTCAATCTGAATAATGATTCGGTCAATTCAAACAAAGTGCGGTACATAGAGATGAACTTTGATTCAGTGAAGCAGCAACTGAAGATCGTGAGTGTTTACACCACCAAACTGAATGAAAAGGACGATATGCGTAACTGGTGGAACTCTCTCTCGCATGATTGGAAAGTGGTTCTTTCCGCCGACATGAAACTTGAAGGCAGTATGCCCATGTCGCAGATCGACAGTTTCAACGATTCCGTTGCCATGGTTGGAGGTCAGCGCACGCCGATCATGGGATCGGAGTTTTACCAGTTCCTGGGCCAGATTGTCCATGCTAAAAGTGTTGACCTTTCCGGAAATGCAACCATTGCAAATCTGGAACCGTTGAATAAGTTGTCGGATCTGAAGGAGGTGAATGTTTCCGGAACCGGGATAACCGACCTTATGCCGCTCAGGAACCTGAACAAACTGGAAATCCTTGACATCTCCAATACCAGGGTGAGTAATCTGGAACCATTGCATTACTGTATTCATATCAATCAGTTGCGAATGAAGGGAACGCTTGTCAGCGATTTATCCGTCATCCCTGCTTTTCAATCTTTGGGGACCCTCGATATCAGTTCAACCAGGGTGAACTCGCTCGATCCAATCACAGATATTACCACCATCAAAGATTTGCGGGTCAATCATACATCAGTTAAAGACCTTACGCCGGTTTCAAGTCTGGTTAACCTCGAAATGTTGAATATCTCCTCCACACCAGTTGACAAACTCGACGCCCTGACAAGTCTGGTTAACCTCCGGATTCTTTCGGCCGACAGTACCGCGATCAGAAGTCTGGCTCCATTGGACAACTTGTCCTTATTGCAACGGGTATATTGCAACAACACCGGAGTCACCCAAAAAGAAGCATTGAGTTTTATTAAAAAACATCCGGAAGTATCACTGATATATGCCTCAAAGGAACTCGCCACCTGGTGGAAAGGGATGACCCCGGAATGGCAGAATCTTTTTAATTTCTACCTCAAACTTGATAATCCGCCAACCACTTTACAACTTCATCAGCTGGCCTTGCTTGACAGCATCAACATTATTGGCCGTATGAGTGTAACATCCCTGGTCCCTTTGAGTAAACTGATCCTGCTGCGAAATCTCCAGTGTCAGAGTACCGGCGTCACTTCCTTCGATCCATTGAAAGACCTCACCGAATTGAAGGCGCTGAATGCCTCAAACACCAAAGTTGCCGATTTGCATCCCTTGTCGGGCATTGCCGGACTCGAAAATCTGAATATTGATAATACGCAGGTGGCGGATCTGAGCCCATTATATGGATTGACAAAACTTCAGTTTGTGTTTGCCGATAATACACCGGTTGAAGGAAAAGAAGCTGATAAATTTTCAGATAAAAATCCGGATTGTTTGCTGGTTTTCCAAACTTTTGAAAACACGGAGTGGTGGAAAGGATTGAGTCAACCCTGGAAAGATGTATTTCTGCAACAAATCGACATGAAGGGAACTCCCGATAAAAACCAGCTTCAGCAGATTGCCGGGTTGTCAAAAGTCGGAATTTCTGAGAATTTCCAAATTACGGACCTGGCGCCACTTCAACAGTTAACCAGGTTGACCGAACTCCAGTTTTCCGGAACAGCAGTGGCCAAACTTGATCCGGTGGCACACATGCCTAAATTACAAACACTTCGCTGCCCGAAAAACCCGATCCTTGATCTTACCCCGATCACCGGACTACCCAAACTGACCGAACTTGATTTTTCAAATACCCAGGTTGAAGATCTTGACGCCTTGCAGAACATGATGCAGATCGAGGTGTTGAAATTCAATGGTACCCAGGTGAAAAACCTGAAATATTTGCAAAAGCTGGTGAATATGAGAGTGATGGAATTTTATAACACCCGTGTTGGCAATGTGGATGTGCTCGATGGCATGAACAAACTCGAATCGGTTAAAATGTTCAATACAAAAGTATCGGCCAAACGAGTCGAAAAACTGAAGTTGATGCATCCCAAGTGCGAAATCATATTTTATTGATGAATAAGGAACAAAAAGCAGAGCACCCCCGTAGTATTGAAGTGTGCTTTTCACCAAAACTCTTTTCGGAGATTCAAACGAAAGATCATTATATCGTTGTACTGGTTGATATTCTGCGCGCCACCACCTCCATATGTGCTGCATTTGAAAATGGGGTGAAATGCATTATCCCCGTTGCAACACTTGAAGAGGCAAAAGCCATGAAGGAGCGGGGATATCTGGTGGCTTCTGAACTGGACGGGAAAAAACTTGACTTTGCCGATTTCGGAAATTCTGCCTTTAATTTTTCACGGGAGGCCATTGGCGGTCAATCACTGGTTTATTGCACCACCAACGGCACCAGGGCGCTCCACATTGCCAAAAATGCAGAGAAGATCGCCATGGGAGCCTTTATCAACCTCACTGCACTTACCACCTGGCTGATAAATCAGAATAAAAATGTGGTCATTCTTTGCTCCGGCTGGAAAAACAAATTTTGCCTTGAAGACACCATTTTCGCAGGGGCTCTAACGAAAGAACTGCTGGCAACCAGGAAATTTACAACACATTGTGATTCTGCTGTCGCAGCGCTTGACCTGTGGCGTATTGCACGACCTGATGTTTTAGAATACATCGAAAAGGCAGCCCATCGCCACCGCCTTAAAAAGCTTGAACTGGATGATGTGATCCCTTATTCTTTCGCCATCGATTCAACCGGGGTGGTACCGGTATATATAAATGGGGAAATTTTAGATGAACAATTAAAAATTAATATTAACCTCGGAGAACACTGAGCTTTTCGCAGAGGACCGCAAAGAAATGATACCTGGCACTATACTCTGCGGTTCTCAGCGAAAAACTCAGTGCCCTCTGCGGTAAAGAAAAACAATATGAGAACACTTAGCACCTTTTTAATCATGTCAATCGCCATTACAGCATTCTCTTCCCCTCAGTCTATAAAGGAAAACAAAGAGGAGGTCAAGGATAATTTTAAATATTTAACCGAGCAGTTTGCCGACTCAAAAATATTGCGGTACCAGGTACCCGGGTTTGAAAGCCTGTCGTTGAAACAAAAGGAGTTGATTTATTACCTGAGTCAGGCAGCGCTTTCGGGCAGGGACATTACCTACGACCAGAATTTCAAATCAAACCTGCTGATCAGGACGACCCTGGAGGGCATTTACCGTGATTTCAGCGGCGACAGAAAGAGTGAAGATTTTAAGCACTTCACCATTTACCTCAAGCGGGTGTGGTTTTGCAATGGCATTCATCACCATTATTCCACCGATAAAATATTCCCTGACTTTTCGCAGGACTATTTTGCCATCCTGGTTAACAACACACCACTGGAATCTTTACCAATCGCCAACGGACAGGATAAAGCCCGGTTCCTGAAGGAGATGAACCCTTTGCTTTTTAACTCCGCTATTGCACCAAAGCGGGTGAGCCTCGACCCTAAAAGTGATTTAGTGGTGAGTTCCGCCTCCAACTTTTACAACGGAGTCAACCAAAAGGAGGCTGAAGAGTTTTATTTCAATATGAAACAAGATGCCAAAAAGAACAACCAGGATACGCTGATCTCTTTTGGACTGAATTCAAAGCTGGTAAAGGAAAATGGGAAGATTGTTGAGAAGACCTATCGGGTCGGAGGGTTATATACCCATGCCATTGAGCAGATCGTGTTTTGGCTTGAAAAAGCATTGACTGTGGCTGAAACGCCTGAACAGACCGAAGCGATAAAAAAACTGGTTGCCTATTATCGTTCGGGTGACCTTAAAACCTGGGATGAATACAACATTGCCTGGGTCAAAGATCTTAATTCGCTTGTTGACTTTGTAAATGGCTTTATTGAAGTATATGGCGACCCCATGGCTATGAAGGGTTCATGGGAATCCATCGTAAATTTCAAGGATGTGGAGGCAACCAAACGTACTGAAATATTGAGCAGCAATGCACAGTATTTTGAAGATAATTCACCGGTGGATCCCGAGTTTAAAAAGAAAAAAGTGAAAGGGGTCACTGCAAAGGTAATTATCGCGGCACAGCTTGGAGGTGAATGTGACCCAACCACACCGATTGGCATCAACCTGCCAAATGCAAATTGGATACGGAAGGAGTTTGGGTCGAAATCAGTGACCATCGACAACATCACCAATGCCTACGACCAGGCCGCCAGGGGAAACGGTTTTCTGGAGGAGTTTGCCTTTTCAAAGGAAGAGGTTGCGAGAGCCGGCGAATATGGCCATCTGGCAGGGAACCTCACCACCGATCTGCATGAATGCCTTGGCCATGGTTCGGGCCAGCTGAAAAAAGGGGTAGGGGCGGATGCACTTAAAAATTACCATTCTACCATCGAAGAGTCGCGGGCTGACCTTTTTGCCCTCTATTATATCAAAGACCAGGCGCTGGTGAAATTCGGACTCGTACCCAATGAAGAAGTGGCCAAAGCCGAATATGACAACTACATCCGCAATGGTTTAATGACACAACTGGTGCGCATTCATCCCGGTAAGACGATCGAGGAATCGCACATGCGCGACCGGGCGCTCATAGCACATTGGGTGTATGAAAAAGGAAAGAATGGCAATGTAATTGAAAAAGTAACCCGCGATGGGAAGACCTACTTTAAAATTAACGATTATGATGCGTTGAGGTTTGAATTTGGTGAACTGTTGAAAATCATCCAGCGCATTACTTCCGAAGGCGATTACAATGCTGCAAAGGAGCTGGTGGAGGCCTATGCAGTTCAGGTTGACCCTGTTTTGCACCAGGAAGTGCTTGCCAGATATAAAAAGCTCAACATTGCACCCTATACCGGGTTTATCAATCCTGAATATTCATTGGTATTGAAGGGGAGCACGATTACCGATGTGAAAATCACATATCCGGATGATTTTGCCACCCAGATGCTGTATTATTCAAAGAACTTTTCATTCTTACCGGTGCGTTAGCTCTCCATGAGAATCCGTCTGACTTTTCTTTTCCTGCTCATGGTTGTCTCTGTTTTCCGGACAACGGCTCAGCAACAATATCCGAAAAACTACTTTCGTTCGCCGGTTAATTTCCCGGTATCGCTGGCTGGTTCTTTTGGGGAAATCCGCAGAAATCATTTTCACTCGGGCATCGATATCCGCACCGAAGGGGTTCAGGGCAAGCCGGTGTATGCCATTGCCGATGGCTATGTTTCAAGGGTGAATGTTTCTCCCGGTGGATTCGGGAAGGCATTGTATATTACCCATCCCAATGGATACACCTCTTTATACGGACATCTCCGGAATTATGCAGGCGCAATCGCTGCGTGGGTAAAGTCACAGCAGGTGAAAAAAGAATCTTTTGCCATGGATGTAGAAGTACCCGATGGGACATTGAAAGTTAAAAAAGGCGATTTGATTGCCTATTCAGGAAATTCGGGTGCATCGGGCGGACCACATCTTCATTTTGAAATTCGTGATGCCAGAACCCAGGAAATTATCGACCCGCTTGATTTTGGATTCATGAAAGCCGATGGCATTCCGCCCAAAATCGCCTGGGTGAAAATATATCCTTTCGGGGAAAGCTCGTTGGTGAACTTTTCCGATAAAGCTGTGCTGATCCCGGTCACCGGATCAGGTGGGAATTTCAGACTGAAAATGGATGATACCGTAAAAGTTTCAGGGAACATCATCTTTGGTATTGAAACATCCGACAATGCCGAGGGTGGATTGAAAACCGGTGTCCATGCCATTGAACTGACGGTTGACGGAGTCAAGGTTTTTTCTCAGAACATTGAACGCTTTGCCTTTGCCGAAACGCGCTATGTGAACAGTTTGATGGATTACCCGGCCTTTGTGCAGAACCAGCGGAAAATTCAGAGATCGTATGTTGCGCCAAATAATAAACTGAGTGTTTATTCGGATGTAAAAAACCGGGGGGTGCTCAACTTTGTTGATTCAAAGGTTCACAAAATCCATTATGTGGTGAAGGATGCTTTCGGAAATGCCGCCACTCTCGATTTTTCAGTCAGAAGCCATCCTCCGGCAAACATGGGGGGAAAGCCAAAACCTGCCGATCAGAAAGGCGCACAGTTATTTACCTATAAAGCTGATAATCACTTTGAACGGACCGGATTGAAATTTGATGTTCCGGCCGAGGCTGTTTATGATGATTTTCCGTTTGAATATACGGTGACCTCCCCGGTGATGGGTTCCTATGCCGGGGTTCATCATCTTCAAAATCAATATACCCCGCTGCATACCTTTTGCAACCTGTCGATAAAAACTGAAAATTTGCCGAAGAACCTTGAGTCAAAGGCGGTCATTGTAGCGGTTTCTGCAGGTAATAAATTTGTAAGTAAAGGCGGGACATTTGAAAATGGATGGATTACTGCCAAAATCCGCGATTTCGGGAATTATAC